>JAHEEG010000072.1 GCA_024640825.1 Gammaproteobacteria bacterium | reverse complement strand
TCCGCTGGTGGAAGACGCGGCACCTCTGGAAGAACACCTGCGCGGCTTTGAAACCCACTATATGGCGCGCTGGCAGCAGATGATGGCAGCCAAGCTGGGGCTGAAGGCGTTTGAGAGAGACGATGGTGAGCTGCTGGGCGCATTGGAGTCCGTTTTTCAGCTCACCGAAACCGATATGACCCTGTTCTTTCGCGGCCTTGCCGAGCTCGACCCCGCAATGCTCCAGCGACCGGCAGAGCTGATGGCCCCCCTGCTGCACGCCTACTATCTGCCGGGCGAGCTGACTGACGATGTAAGGAGCGAGATTCACGCCTGGCTTGCCGCCTATCTGCACCGGGTCAGAGATGACGATCAGGCACCCGAGGTACGCCGGGCGCGGATGAACGCGGCGAATCCCAGGTACGTGCTGCGCAATTACTTGGCGCAGCAGGCCATCGACAAGGCGGAAGCCGGCGACTACAGCATGATCCACCAGCTGCTCGAGGTGTTGCGCCGTCCTTACACGGACCAGCCGGGCAGGGAAGCTTTCGCGGAAAAGCGTCCGGACTGGGCCAGAAGCCGGGTTGGCTGCTCGCAGCTTTCCTGCAGCTCGTGATGACACGCCCGAAAAGCGTCGGCACAATTTCTTAGTCTCAGCAAGGGGGAGATCACGAATCGATGAAGATTCTCGTCACCGGCCTCGGCGGCCTCATCGGCTCAGCGGTTCACACGAAGCTGTCCGTCGATCACGAGCTGACCGCCTTGAATCGTTCCCGGGTCGAAGGCGTGGCTACGCACCAGGCGGACATCGCCGATTTCGAGGCGATTCGCAGCGCCTTCGAGGGCCAGGACGCGGTGGTGCACCTGGCGGCCAAGGCAGGGGAGAACTATCCCTGGGAGGCTCTGCGGGATACCAACGTCGAGGGTACCCGTAACGTCTTTCAGGCTGCCGTGGATGCCGGGGTGAAACGGGTGGTGTTTGCTTCCAGCGGGGCTACCGTTGCCGGCTGGGAGCATGATGAGCCCTACCGGTCATTGGTCTCAGGCGACTACGCCAGGCTGCCCGAGACCTGGCCCATGATCGCCGTCGACCTGCCGCCGCGGCCGCGTGGCATTTACGGCAGCACCAAGGTCTGGGGCGAGGCGCTGGCCGGGCACTTTGCGGACACCACGCCCACCTCGTTCCTGAGCATTCGGATCGGCTTCGTCAATGCCGAAGACCGGCCCACGAACCCGCGCCAGCGCAGCGTCTGGTGCAGTCAGCGGGATGTGGTGAACGCGGTTGCTCTCGCCATCGATGCGCCCGCCTCGATCCGTTGCGAAACCTTCTTTGCCAATTCCCGCAACCGATACGGGTACCGCGACCTGACCCGCGGCAAAGCCCGGCTCGGTTATGCGCCAATGGATGCCGCGGAAGATCGCTTTTCCGTCTAACCGAACACCCGATCTCACATACAATTGACATGGAGTCATGTTAGTTTTGCGCGCCTTCAACCAAGGAGCCAGTTGTGACCAGTGATCCCCTGTCCCGGCAATTCGACGTAGCCAGCTCGGTGATGATGACCTTCATGCGCGGCGGCGTGGGCGTGGCTGCGCAGCCAGCCTCGGTGCGGCCGGCGTATCTTTTCGAGCTCTACGAGTTTGAAGGCTGCCCCTACTGCCGCGTGGTGCGGGAAGCGCTGACGGAACTGGATCTTGATGCCACCATCTACCCCTGTCCCAAGGGCGGAAAGCGGTTCCGAGCCAAGGCGCTCTCTCTGGGCGGCAAGACGCAGTTTCCGTTTCTGGTAGATCCCAACAACGGTCGTCAGCTCTACGAATCGGCAGACATCGTTCGCTATCTGTTTGCAACCTACGGTCAGCGGGAGCTGCCGCTGCACTGGCGCTGGGTCGACCTGCAGAAGCTGGGCTCGGGCCTCGCAGGTCTGTCGCGGTTCGGTGCCGGGGTGAAAGCCCGCGAATCGAAAGTCCCCGATCAGGCCCTGGAGCTATACAGTTTCGAATCCAGCCCCTTTGCCCGGCTGGTACGTGAAACGCTGTGCGAACTGGAGTTGCCCTATGTGCTGCGCTCTGTCGGCCGCAGCACCGCGTCCGACTGGGTGCCTCCCGGTCTCAGGCGTGCTCTGGCCATCGAGGCGGCACCGGAAACCGTCAATCGGCGCGCGCTGCTGGCGCGCGCGGGAGAGATTTCCATCCCCTATCTGGTGGACCCGAACACGGGTACGGAGTTTGCCGAGTCGGGCGAGATCATCGACTACCTGGAGCGTACGTACGCGCTGGCGGATCAGCCCTCCTCGCGGGGGACGGCGACGAATCGGTCCGACTGAAGCGTGGCTTCACCGTCCCAGCGATAGGCAGTCAGGCTGCCCCCTGGCTTGCCGACGCTGTAGTCGAGACAGGCGATGTTGGCCGCGAGTGGCGCTGGTTTTCCTTCCAGCCAGTAGTGACCAAGAAACACCGGCGGTTCCTCGTGGCTGTACTCGATGAGATGATCGCCCTCGATCTCGTCGTCCGGTATGTGGGTCAGCGCGCTCTCCGGTCCCATGAAGGCGTCTTTGTAGGTGCGCGCCCCCCGGTCCCACCAGCGAACCCGCATGATGTGGCGCAGCCTGCCTTCCTTGTCGGGATAGCTGGCGCCCTCGGCCAGCCGCAGCTCCTTGCCTTTAAGCAGCGTTTTTACCGCCTGATACTGCCAGGTGGACCCGGAGCAGGATGCGTGCAGCAGAGCATCCCCGAGCAGCGGGCTGCCGTCCTGAAAATTGCGGATCCGATCGATCCACTGCTGGTCCCAACAGGCGTGCACCACGCGAATCCCGCCCAGGTCGAGCCAGAGGGGCAGGGTCTTGAACCACGCGATGGTGTCCGTGTATCCCTCCGCGTCGTCGGCATAAGCGTCGACGAAAATCCCGTGCTGGCGGATATTTTTTTCCGAATGCCGGCGCAGGTAGCCGTCGCCGCGGAGGTCCGGCGTGGCGAAGGCGATGGCGTCGAATTCGTGGTTGCCCATGACGGTCAGCGCGCTCTCCTGCTCCACCATGGGCCGGACGATGTCCAGCACGGCCCGCTGGCTGGGACCGCGATCGATGAAATCGCCTAGAAAAACCGCCTGTCGCTCGGTGTGGCGGTAGACGCCGTCAGTGGATCTGTAGTCCAGCTTTTCCAGCAGGCTCAAAAGGGTGGCGCTGCAGCCGTGGATGTCGCCGATGAGGTCGTACATCGCTGAAATTCAGTTGCCTCGCTGTTGCCGGTCTCGCATCGGTGCAGCTTTTCTCAACGTGAACCTTTCAGGTCGGATTCCAGGCGCCGAGGTAGAAGTCGTGGTCGGGGTCCAGGATCTGCTGGATCTCAATGAGGTTGCCGTCGGGATCCCGGCCGTAGGTTGCCCGGATGGGACCCCCTTCAAACTTCGGCGGGCAGTTGAACTTCACGCCGGCGGCCGTCAGGCGCTCGTATTCGGTGTCGATATCGGTCACGTCGATGCAGAAGTGGGTGTAGCCGTGATCGCAGGCCGGCCGCTCGGGGTCTCCGGGCTTGGGCGTGGGCGATTCGTACTGAAAGAACTCCAGGTGTGCGTTGCCCAGCTTCAGCATGGCCTGCCGGCAAGCCGAGCCTTTCATCCCGACGATCTCATCGATGATGTCTGAGCCCTTGCCCCAACCACCTTCGTAGACGACTTCGGCGCCCATGACGTCCCGGTAGAAGGCAACCAGACGGTCCAGGTCCGGGGTGGATACGGCGACGTGATGAATTCCGCGAATCATTGGCGTTTCTCCTGGCGGTGGTATTCCACGGGTGAGGAACCGAGTGTCCCCTGGGGAATGCCAGAGGTCAATCCGCCAGGTAGTACGCTACGGTGGAGACGACGCGGACTTTCTTGATGTGCGGATTGTTGCTGTCGCGATCGGTGATGCTGAACTGACCCTGTCGGGCCGAGCGGATCTTACCCAGCCGGCTTTTCGAGTCGGCGGCAAACTTTTCGGCCACTTCGCGAGCGTTCCGCGTGGCTTCCTCGATCATGGCTGGTTTGATGTCGTTGAGCCCGTTGAACAGATACTGGGTCTGGGCATTGTAATCCTCCTGGTTGAAGACGATCCCCTCTTTGCCGAGCGACAGCAACTCGCGGCCTGCATTACGAACTGCCTCGACGTTCGAGGTGAACACGGTAACCGTCTGGGCAACGGTGTAGCGGAATCGGACGTTGGGCTCACCATAGTTCTGGGCCAGCCGGTCGGTGATGCTGGGGGCGCTCAGGCTGATCTCGTCGGCGCTGAAGCCGCGCAGCGTGAGGAATGCGCCGACCTTCTTGCCTTGGGCTTCCACCTGAGCCAGAAGCGGTTCCAACTCGTTGCCGGCCACGACGAATCGCAGCGGCCAGATGGCGGTATCGGCCGCCACATCGCGTTCCGCCAGACCCTTTACTTCCACCGTCCTTTCCAGCGCCCGGGCCTGCACGAAACCGTTGCCGATGAAGTAACCGGCCAGGGCCAGGCCGAGGGCAAGCAGTGCCCCCATCAGCAAGCTATTGAACGTGTTCACTACGCAGGTTCCCTTGGTTCAGGCAGTTGCGGCAACTTAGGTCTGCAGTCAATGCCGGTCAATAGCCCAGCACTTCCTGCAGCGGTTCGCCGATACTCGCCGATGGCGGGTCGATATTCAGCCAGGCTGCCAGCGTGGCGGCGATATCGTAGGGCTGGACTGCGCGGCTGACCGTTCGGGGTTTGAGGCCGGCGCCGGCGAACATCACCGGCACGTGGGTGTCGTAGCGCCAGGGCGAGCCGTGGGTTGACGCCACCTTCAGGCCATCAAAATCGTTGATGAACACGTTGGGTTCAAAAACCAGGTAAATGTCTCCTGAGCGTTTGGGGTGATAGTTACGCCGGACCGATTGCATCAGCAGGTTTTCAGGCACCTGCCCTTTGCGAAGCGCGGTGCTGGATACGGCGGCGGCAATTCCCGGGACGTCGTTGAGAATCTCGCTGACTGCAAGTTCGACCTCCGCTTTATCCAGCTCAGCTTCTGCAATGGCTGCGTCGTTGAGATAGATGTAGGGATGGTCATAAGTCTCGATCAGCGTCTCGCCGATGCCGAAGCGGGCTTTCAGCCCTTGAAACAGAGGGGAGTCCTCCACCGCGGGTACTTCGAAGTAGCGCGACAGGCTGAACCCAAGCTGATTGACGTAACCGGGCACTTCCGGGGCGCCATGATCGGCGGAGAGCACGATCAGGGTGCGCTCCAGGCCAACGGTTTTGTCGATGTACGCGAGCAGATCCGCCAGCGTCCGGTCCAGCTGCAGCAGGTTGTCCTCGAGCTCCAGGCTGGAGGGGCCGAAAATATGCGCCACGTAGTCGTTGGACGAGAAGCTGACGGCCAGGTAGTCGGTTACCGCGTCCTGACCGAGCTGCTCCTCGCGGATCAGCGTCTTGGCGAAGTCCAGCGTCAGCTTGTCGCCGGCGGGTCCGAGGGTCAGCCGGGTGGTCGTATATTTGTCGTCGGCGTTGCCGTAGGCGTGGGGAAAGGTGCGTCCGTAGCCGGGAAAATTCGTCTCAAAGGGCTGGTCATCCATGGCACCAAACAGGTAGCTGCTCGGGTCTGCCAGCAGGTTCCAGGTCGTGCCGGCGTAGGCGCTTGCCGGCGGGGTGGCGTTATAGGATTCCACCCAGGCCGGGTAGGCGTTGTAGTAGTAGCTGCTGGTGACGAACTCGCCCTTGGCCTTCGAGAACCAGAACGCCTTGCCCGTGTGCCCGGCCATGGAAACAGCGCCCCGATCCTTCACGGAGACGCCGAAGACCTTGGCCCGGCCCTGGGTGGCGAAAGTCAGCTGGTCGGAAAACGTCGATGAAAGTATGGCCCGCGGCGAGCGGCCTTCCACCTTCGCCGCCCTCTGGGTGGGGTCTATCTCTGTCTTCGCATCTACTGTGGCCCCGGCCGTCAGGAGAACGTAGTCGGGATCTTCGATGTTGTAGACGGTGCGCCCGAGGGCTCGGTCAAACCACAGGTTGCCGATCATGCCGTGAGCCGCCGGAACCGTCCCGGTAGCCAGAGAGGTGTGGCCTACGATGGTTTCCGTGTTGGCATGAGTGTAGTTGGCGTTCTCATAATTGACGCCCTTCTCCATCAGGTAGCGGAACCCCCCTTTGCCCATCTGCGGCAAATGCCGTGCGGGCAGGTCGCCTCGCAGGGCATCGACGGTGATCTGCAGAATCAGCCTTGGTTGTTCCCTGGCTTCCAGCACGCCGGCGGATAAAAGAACGGCGAAGGCAGCAGAGAAAGCGCTGACTTTGCGCAGAAATTTGAATTCTGGCATTGATGGCCTCAATTGAGTGTTGGTCTTGGGGCAGAGGACACTAGCAGAAAACAGGCGTCGTTTCCTTCTCGAAAGCGTGGGAAGCCGGTAGTAGATACGGGCGGCGATCTGCGCGCATTCGGCCGCGAGACCGCACACCTCAGAACAGGTGGGCGAACGCGGGGAAGCCCGGAACGGATTGAAAGCGCTTGAGATGACGGACGAAGACGTCGGATGCGCACAGTTGATCAAGCTCCGCTAGCAACGTGTTCAGGTTCTCGTCATTCTGCCGGCAGCAGGACAGATAGTGCGTCACGGTGTCGATGAGCCCGGGCCCCTTACCGCGCTCCAGCTCCTCGCTGACGCTTAGAAAGTAGGCCGCCCCGCCCCAGTACATAACCGGATACTTGCCCTCTGCCCGCAGGCGCTTGGCAGCCTGAGCAAAGGGACGGTCCGGATAGCCGTAGTTCTGCTGGGCGCGCTGCAGCCTGCGCTCGTACGCCTGTGCAACCTCCGCGGTGCTCAGCACGCCCATGGCACCCATGACCTGGTACTGCATGTAGCTGGCGAAGCCCTCGGCAAACCAGGCGTGCTTCGAACCCAGATAAGGCAGCACCAGGTGGCTCAACTCATGAGGTGCTGTCCAGTCGTTGCGAAATTCTTCCATGGGAAAATTCGGATCCACGTGAAAGTTCACCCCCTGGCGGTACGACCGCTCGGTATGCGCCCAGGGCACCGGTTCGCGAGCGCCGTCGATCCGGTGAAAGAAAATATGAATGTCGAACGGGGGCGCGCCCACCAGGGATTCCAGCGCCCTCTGGGTTTCGGCGATCCACGCGGTGAGTTCGGACTTTTCCTCGCTGGAGAATGCATCCTGCCAGTGAAACCGCAGCTCGGCTCTGGCCGACAGGGAGCCGGTGGCCAGCAGGCACAGAACGAGCATCCGCACGAGACCGGCGGCCAGGCTCCCCACTTTCTCTAGCGCCTGCCAATCACCAGCCACAGTGGATCGGCGTCGGGTGGTGATCGGTCTTCGAAGTCCACGTCGGAGAATCCAGCGGATTTCAGGTAGTGGCCCACCAGTTGCACCCGTTCGCTCGGGCCGAGCTCGTGAAAGGCCAGAACGGCCTTAGTTGGAAACAACCGATGAGACATGGCGATGCAGATGGCGCCGCCCCCGCGAAGGGCGGCGCGTGCTGACTTCATCACCTCTAGTGGCCGCGTAAGGTACTGCACGGAAACGGCCAGGATAATACGGTCGAAGGCGCCTTCGAAGTAGGGTAGTCGGGGCTCATCGTTGAGGTTGTGCACGCAGAAATCGCTGAGCTGCGGGTTGGCCGCGAGTTCGGCCTCGTTCATGCCCAGGCCGGCCACGCGCCCAAAGCTCATATCATCGGGCAGGTGAGAAATCCACGACGACATGAGATCCAGCACGTCGCTGCCGACAGGAATGAATTCGCGGTAGAAGGCGCTCAGCGCGTCGATGGTTGCCTGATCGATGTGGGCAACGAATCGGGGTTCGCGATAGAAGTCCTCGTCCGGCGTCTCATCGATGCGCCGAAACCAGTCAGCGGGAAGCTGGGTCTGTATGTTCGAATCCGTCATTGCGGTCTCTGAGTTGCTGTCCGAGACTCTACCGTTTATGTCCACCAGATGACATGGCTCCACAAGAGCAAAAAAAGGGGGGCCGAAAGGGGAGGGGAAAGTTGGTTGGGGACATCGAGTTCTTCAGGCGCCGGCAGGGTATGCCGAAAGGCGCCTGTGATTGCCTTGCCGGCGACTATCTCGTCGGGTGCTGGCTGGCCGTGGAGGAACGGGTCATCAGAACCTGATAGACGTGCGGCTGCACAAATATCGGTGTAAGCGAACTGATCAGAAAACCAGCGCCGAAATCCTGCATAAAGACGATCTAATCAGCCCTTAAACGCGACGGGCCCTTCTTCGTAAGGTTCAGGCCGTATCAATCTGATCCGACCTGGAGAAAAAGATGGCGCGTAAACGTACCCTGCTCACGGGTGTTGCTTTGCTGCTGGCGATTACAGCCGGCTTTCTGTTCTACCGCTGGTACTTCAACGGTCCAGGGGAACCGGCAACGGTTTCGGCAGCCCCCGCAGCGGATGCACCGCGAGACAAGGTTGCGAATATTCCAACAAACAACGACACAGCCGGGCCTGAAACCTTCGGCATCGATCAGCAGGCCCGATCGAACGGAACTTCCAACGCCGACATAGCTTCTCCGCTTGCCGCGTTCAGGGAAGCCGCCACGCAGCACCCGGCCGGTGTCGACCCGATGATTGTTTTCGGATTGGAGAATTTCAGCGACGAGCAGATCGCCGCTTACAACGAGCTACACGTCATTCCCTTCAATCCTGCCGTGGGCAAGCTCTGCGACCAGATGCCGGATCCGCGATTTCCCGGCACGGACTTCGAAATCGAGCGCTGTGAAACAGTGCGGGAACGGCCCTCCCATCCTTATACCCAGCTCGACGATGAAGCATTGCAGACCCTGGCCGAGTCCGATGCTGCGGCCGCGCTGGTCATGGGAATGCGGGTCGTCGGCGACGATGAAACCCGCAACCGGTGGTACCTGCGTGCAGCCGCACTGTCCGGTAAGAGCGGGCCGATTATGGCCCTCGCAAATCGCCGGTATGCCAGCGTGCAGAGTTACAAGCATAGCGCTGAAGGTCGGCTCGGCCTGGTGGGCGACGTCGAAAGTGTTCGCTACCGCGCCGTGCTCGAAACCATCGCCGGCAGAATGGGCGACCCCAGAGCCAATCCCACCCACTGGCGGACGCTGCTGATCCAGCAGACGGGTGAAGCGGCCAGTACCGATGCCGTCGAGCGCGATGCCCTGGCGATCATGAAGCAGATGGCGCGCATACAGCGCGACATCACCGGCAGCACCCAGATGTGGGAGCTGATCAATGCTGCGTAAATCATGGCTCACGCTGCTTCTGTGCTTTGTCTCTCTCTCGACCTTTGCTGAATCTGTCCCCTCAGTGGAATGTTCCGGCTGTCGTACACTCGTCGACTTCGGCAACTACGGAGCCGCCGTGCTCTATCAGGCGGTGGGCGTCGGTGGGCCCGCGACCGGCTCGGACCGCATCTGGGTAGTTAATCCTTCCACCTCGAAGCGCGCTTTCGTCGACATAGATGCCCCGATGCGCATCAGCATGTTCTACGGATTCTCCATTCCCGTTCCCGATCTCACCAGGCAGGAGGTCAATGCCACCTGGAGCGACGGCTCAGGATCCGCGAGCTACGAGTTGCCGGTGGAGGTCATCGACGCCATCGGCGACAGCATCGACACCGAACTGGACATCCACCGCGACGACTCGTCCGCCGAAGAAGAGGGCATTCCGCAGCATGAGTTTCAGGCATTGCCCGGTTTCAACGGGGCACCCTGGCAATATCGCTATCTCAACGTGAATCCCTACATGCTGATCAACGGCAACTGGGAGTTCAGCGTCGACCGGGCGCTCAGCGCACCCGCTCCCATCGTCAACGTGGTCGAGTGCGCGTGGCACGATGGGTGCTAACAAATCTAGGGAACCTCTGAGCTTTCGAGCATTAATCAGAGGTTCCCTAGAGACTCAGGGCGCGCAGCGTCGTCATGCCGGTTGCGAGGCTGCCGTCGATATCCAGAGGCATTACGATGACCCGGGTAGCACCGGCGTGTTCGTACGCGGCCACGGTTTTTTTCAGCGCCGCGGCATCACCCCAGCCGACGATGCTGTCCACCAGATGGTCGCTGCCTCCATCTGCGAAGTCTGCGTCGGTGAATCCCAGCTTGTGCCACTCGCGGTGATAGTAGTCCAGGGTCAGGTAGTACTTCAGCTGCGCGCGGATGCGCGCTCTGGCCCTTGCCGGGTCCGTTTCCAGCAGCACCGGGCAAACGGCATTCAGCGCGGCGCTCGGACCGATCCGCGCGCGGGATTCCCGCGTATGCTGCGGTGGCATCAGGTAGGTGATCACGCCGTCCGTTCGACTGGCGCCCAGAGCCTGCAGTCTGGGTCCGTGAGCGGCTATGTAAAGCGGGCCAGTCGTTGCCGGGGCTGGCGATTGCACTTCGGCGGCGGCCATGGCGTCCAGGTACGCGGTCATCTTTGGCAGCGGCGCCTGCCACTCATGACCGCGCACGCGGTTGAGCCCCGCGTTGGAGACGCCAAGACCGAGAATGAATCGCCCGTCGGAGAGCTCCGCCAGGGTCTGCCGGGTCTGAGCCATGCAGTGCGCGTCGCGCACGTAGACGTTTGCTATGCCGGTAGCCATGTTCAGCGTGTTGGTACTGGCTAGAAGATACGCGGCGGTTGCCGCGGGCTCCCGCCCGAACAGCTCCGGGAGCCACAGGCTGTCGTAGCCCATGGATTCGACTTCCAGCGCGAATGCCAGCAGTGAAGCCGACTTGAATGGCTCGGTGCCAATGATGATGCCGCGCTCGATCATGCTGACGATCTCCTTTGCAGCTCAAGGACAGATGCAGAACGCAATGCCGGCGTTCCAGGGGATGATACGCCAGGCTCGCCTCCAGGCGTGCGCTTGAAAAACGGCGAGCAGGCGCGAACACTGGTGTCGGGAGTTTGAAAAAAGACACTTGAGGGAGAATCGCACATGCCCGCTCTGAGATTCGGCGTCTGCTACGACTTTCGCAACCCACCCGACTCCGGCGTCACCGACCGGGCGCTATACGCGGAGGTTCTCGAGCAGGTGCGCTGGCTGGACCAGATCGGCGCCGATCTGGTGTGGTTCACTGAGCATCACTTCGTCGAAGATGGCTATCTGCCCAGCTGGACCCCGGTTGCGGGGGCTATGGCCGCGGTCACCGAACAGGTCCGCTTCGGCACGGACATCTGCCTGCTGCCATTCAACCATCCTGTTCGACTCGCCGAGGATCTTGCCGTGCTGGATAACCTGTCCGGCGGCCGTGTGGAGCTTGGCGTCGGCATGGGCTATGCGCCTCACGAGTTTCGCGGTTTCGGGCTCCCGGTGACCCGGCGCGTGTCGCTCATGGACGAAGGTATAGAAGTGCTTCAACGCTGCTTCACCGGAGAGCGTTTCAGCTATCGTGGCAAACGCTATCAGCTGGAGGACGTCCTCATCACCCCTGGCTACGTCCAGGACGGCGGTCCGCCGCTGTGGATTGCCGCCATGTCAGAGGCCGGCGCGGTTCGGGCCGCGCGCTATGGCACTAACTTTCTTCCCCAGGGTATGCGGCGCCGCTCTTTTGACCCCTGGGTCGACGCGCTGCAGGCAGACGGGCGGAACCCTGCCGACCACCGCGTCGGCATCATTCGCAGCGTGCTGGTCACCGACGACCGTAATACGGACTGGCCTCTGGTTCGGGCCGCGGAGAAATACCGCATGGCGTTGTATCAGCGCTTCTTCGAGGAAAGCGGCGAGGGCTTCGGTGACCCTGCGGACGCTATCCCCCAGACCTGGATCGTTGGTGATGTGCAGCACTGTGTGGATGAGCTGAAGCGGTTCATCGACGCCTTCGGCATCACCGACATCGTCACCATGGCGGTGCCGCCAGGGCTGCGCGCGGAGTAGATGAGTGCGAGCCTCGAGCGGTTGTTCAAGGAGGTGGTGCCGCGGGTAAAAGCCCAGGCGGTTGCCTGATATCAGTTGCGGTCGCCAGTCGGCAGCCAGCTGATGGACAGATTGTCCTCCACCACAGTTTGGCCACGTTGGTATCCTGGATTTGCCGGGGGGCATGGTATTCAGCTCCGATATCGCAATACGCGGGGCGCCAGGTGCGTAGAAGGCGCGGCGTATTGTAGCCCGCTGCGGCGCCTGTGCTGCTCATCGTTGCTCTTTGTGTCAGGCGCCGGTGCTGTCAGGCGCCATCGTCATCCGTGGCTCGATCACCGAGTCCGCATCGAGGGCTTCCAGGAGCACCGCGTCCCGCTGATAGGCATCACGAAAGAAGCGCACCTGCCCAGTGCCATCGGCCTCGGCTGTCCAGTAAAGGATGTATACCGGCCAGGGTCGGTTCAGACTGACGCGGCGGGTCTGGCCGGTGTCGACGGCGGCCACCACTGCCGGCTCGTTCCAGCCGTCCTGACCGCGCAGCAGAACCGAAGCCAGCGAGAACGGGTCCTCCACCCTTATGCAGCCCGAGCTGAAATTCCTGTCCGCCCTGGAGAACAGCGTCCTGTTGGGCGTGTCGTGCAGGAACACGAAGTGCTCGTTGGGGAACATGAATTTGATCAGCCCCAGCGAGTTGGTCGGTCCGGGTTCCTGGCGGAAGGTATAGGGCATGCCTTTGAGGGCGTTCCAGTCCACGGTCGAGGGGTCGATGGGCTTGCCTGAGCGGTCGAGTACGCTCATGTTCGACCGGGAGAGATAGTCCGGGTCCTGGCGCACCTTCGGGAGAACGTCTTTGCGCAGAATCCCCGGCGGAACGGTCCAGGTCGGATTGATCTCCAGATAGGTCATCAATCCCCGGAAGATAGGCGTTTTCCGGTAAGGCTTACCGACCATCGCGCGCCGCCGCCATACCCGCTCGCCGTCCTCCATGACGTAGACCTCCGCGCCGGCTATGTTCACCAGCACGAAGGATGAATCCAGGGCCCCGAAAACCCAGCGGGCGCGTTCCAGAGTAAGGCGCAGTTGATCGACCCGCGTCGACACCGGGACGTTCATGGCGGCGAGAGTTCCCGGACCCACCGCGCCGTCAGCATCAAGACCGTGCCGCGCCTGGAAACGTTTCACCGCTTCATCCACGGCATCATCGAAAATCTGTACATCGGCGGGGGTGACTGAATCCGCCAGATCGCCGGTGACCAGCAGCCTCTGCCGCAGCTCGGGCACCCGGGCGTCGCGATCGCCGGCGCGCAGCGTTTTGCCTTCGGAGACCGCCCGCCAGCCGCCCGCCGCAGCGATGGCCCGGTACTGGTGCAGGGCGCGCTGCACGTTCTGATAAAGCGGACCACGCGGGATTCGACCCGCTCTGAACGCTTCGAGCGACTCAGACTCGACGGCCTCGTTCAACGTGATTACCGGATCCACGTCGGGCGTGATCTCGTCCTGAAAGTTCCAGGTGCTGACCAGGGTCTTCGGATTTACCTTGCCGAAGCGCTGGTGATAGGCGTAGCGGATGAAACTTTCCGTGTACAGCATTTCGCGTTCCGCGGCGCTTGCCTGACTTTCTGCACCAGCGCTCACGGACATTGTCCGGAGACTGGAAAGATTGTAGTCCTCGGGATCCAGACCGTCTTTCTCGGCAGACGCCAGCAGCGCGAGTAGCTGCGCAACTTTGGAAGCGTCGCTCCAGGCGGGCTGGAAACTTCGGTGCTCGTAGAATCGGGCCTGCAGGGGTCCGGTAAGTATGGGCAGACCCTGTATGTTGAGCGAACCTGTGCTGAACAGCGTGTCCAGATAGCCGTTCAGCTCGTCTTCCATGCTGGCTTTCGCTGCGGCCATTGGGCTGCAAAGGACAACCACCAACAGTCCCAGTCCCAGTGCGATATTCGACATTTTCTTTTTGCCTGTGTGATCGGCCGCTCCGGCGGCCTTTGCAGGTCGGGACCATAGCAATCTGCTTTCTGGTGAACAACGTTGCGGCCACTCCTGATCAGCGACGAGTCCTGCGCGGGGCGGGTTTCGGCGCTGAGCCAGGCCATTGACATCTAAATAGCGCCGGGTACCATCTGCCGCGGCAACATGCCACCTGCACCAGAAGCACGTTCAAATACGCCAGAGGAAGCGCCCGTAAGAAGGCATCGCCGCAACCATCTTAAGCTCACGACCTTGTGCGGCCCCATCGCTTACTAGGACTTTTATTCATGTTCAATTTCAGACTGATAGCCTCAGCGGCGGCACTTGCAGTGATAACGCAGGTCGCGTCCGCCAATGAGATGGCGCCGCCAACCGAAAAATCCCGGCCTTTAACCCTGGGCCTGGTTGCAGGTTATTTCGATAAGCCCTACAGCGCCCTCGATGACGACGGCAAGCGGACCGTCGCGCCGCTCATTCTCTGGGAAGGCGAGCGCTTCTTCTGGCGCGGAGGATGGGGTGGCTATAAGTTTGTCAATCGTCCCGATCTTGAGGTCGCCGCGCTTGTCTCGATACGGGCCACCATGGGCTACGATTCCAGCGATTCAAATGTGCTGCGCGGCATGGATGATCGCGACGCTACCGTTGATGGCGGCTTTCATATCGTTTGGACGCCCAGCGAATTCGGTCTGAAGTTCGAAATGCTTGGCGATCTGGCCGACGAATACGGCGGCTACGAAGTCACCGGCGAGGGCTTTTACCAGGCCCGGTCCGGCAATTGGCTAAATCGGCTCGCTGCTGGCTTGGTATACCAGAGCGAAGACCTAGTGGACTATTATTACGGCGTGAAAAGTAAGGAAGCACGTCCTGGACGCCCCGCTTACTCGGCTGATGGGGAGACCAACTTCCGCCTGAGTGCTGCCACGATTTACCGACCTGAGGGTTCAAAGTGGTCGTTCCTCCTGGGTGCCCGCTATGACATGTTCGGCGACGAGATCGATGACAGCCCGATCACCAACGACGACTCGCAGCTGTCGGTACTTGCAGGATTCGGGTACACCTTCGGAATGTAGCCTGCGGGAGCGCCAGAGGGAGCGCCGGAGGCCTCAGGCGCTCAGTCGATGCGGGAACAAGCTGCGCCGGGCGGGTTGGGTCTTACTCTCCCAATTTCAGGCCCTTGTGCTTGCCGAAATTGATCTCGAAGCGAACTCGGGCGCCGAGGACCCTGTCCCAGTCGCGCTCCTCCATCCAGCCGATGCTCGGCCAGAATTCCACGAACATCCAGGGCCGCCAGAGATTCTGTCGGTAGCGCAGCCGGACAACGACTTTCTGATAGTTGGTTTGGGGAGAAACGGTGATCTCATCCCGATTGAAAACCGAATCCTCTCTGGACTCGCGACGCCAGAGCACTTCGTAGGCGACGGCGGCCCGATCCTTGAATGTTTGAAACAGCGAGAACTTCTGTTCCAGGTAGGGGTTTGATCGTTTCTCCTCGAAGTACTGGATGCGCGTGCGGGACCGGAACAGCGTCTCGTCGGACAGCGGCCTGTTGAAGTACTGGCGGAAGTCGTCGCGCCAGCCGGTTTTCGAGTAGCGGTAGATTCGGTTGGTGGACTGGCCAAGCCATCGTTCGGTAATGGGATAGCGGATACTGGTGTTCAGCCGAAGGAACGGATCCACGGTGCCGCTTTTTATGCGGACCCCTACGTCCAGGCTCAGGCTGCGCTTCTCCGACTGCTTGCCCGTCCAGCGCAGAGCGACGTCGTTCCCTCCATCCGAGGACTCAGTAGCCGGGTCTTCGGTTTCATCATCGTCGTTGGCGACAAGGCGTAGTCGTTTTCCCAGCTCGGTGAGGGCCAGGTTCACTTTCACCTCTTCCGAAATATCCCAGCCGTGGTGCTCTATCCGATCGACGTTGAGTCTAAGCCGGAGTCGATTACCCTCCTCGGCGAAAGTGGTGTGAAGTTCGGATGCGAAGAAGCTGTCGACGGAGTCCACAGCGCGCTCGGCGACGTTTCGACTGTCTTCTTTTGGCTCATCTGCATCGCTCACATCCCTCGCGGGCTGTGGCGAAGAGGTTGGCGCGGCTGATTCACCAAGGGCTGGCAGGGTGACGGCGCCCATTACGACCAGAAGGCATGCGAATCTAACCATAGTCTGTGATTCCTGTGCTTATGCCATACCTTACGCGTTTTCTTTCGGTAGTTCGCCTGCCGCTCGGGTTAAGCTCCTGATGAAGGGGGGCAAACGTTCGCCATGAGAGCTATGTATAAACATTTGAATTGCCGATTTCTGATCGTCTTGCTTGCCTTTAGCTCGCCTGCATCCTACGCGGTGGATGCAGCGCCTGAACGCGGCGGGAAAACCGAGCGTCGAACCGTGGTGGCGCCCCTCGTTGTAAGTAACCCGTCTTTCGGAAATGGGGGCGGGGTTTCCGCGCTGTACTTTTTCCGGCCCGACGACGCCGGTCAGGGTCCGCCATCGTTTGTCGGGCTTACGGGCGCCTATTCGGACACGGACAGCTATTTTCTGGGCCTTGGCGTTCAGAGCTTCCGCCGCGATGACACCTTCCGCCTGA
>JAHEEG010000071.1 GCA_024640825.1 Gammaproteobacteria bacterium | reverse complement strand
GCCAGCGCGGAGACCAATCGCTTCCTGCCCGCGGGGGATCGCAAAGTGCTGGCGCTCCGGGGCTACTGGCGTTTCACACCCGGCGGTACGCCCTTCAGCGGGCTGTCGACCCTTGGCCGGCGCAGCGATCTGCGGGGCTATACCTCCGGCGAGCACGTGGCCCGCAGTCTGCTTTCCACCCAGGCAGAGTATCGGTGGATGCTCAACGACCGCTGGGGGCTGGTCGGCTTCTTTGGTGTCGCCAGGCTCTACGATGGAGGCCTCGATGAGGGGGAAAACTTCTCCAGCGGTGGTGTTGGCGTGCGCCTGCGTCTGCACCAGGCGAACCGGGTCAACCTGCGTGTCGACTTCGCCTGGGGCGAAGACGACGAGGATGGTTTCTACGTGAGCCTGCGAGAGGCTTTCTGATATGCGGAAGAGCCGACTACTGATCCTGGCGGCTACTGGCATGTTGCTGCTGTCGCTGGGCACCACCGGGCGCGCTTTCAACCTCAACCTGCCGGAAGCCGCGGACGGGCCGGTGAAGAACTTTCAGTTCATTCCTTACGGCTTCTATAACAGCAACACGGGTGTTGCTGCCGCGGGTGCCGTTACGGCCTCGGGGTATGTTCAGCCTCAGCTCGCGCTGGTGGGTAACGCGTTCGTCAGTACCAACGGGTCCATGAACCTTTTCGTCACCGCGCTGGACTATCAGATACCGGGTTTTCGGCGCCTGTTCATGGATACCCAGTTCATGTACGCCAAATGGGGGGAGACCGAAAGCTATCAGGACGGTAATCCGGATTTCCCTCTTGGCGGCGCAGGCCGCAACAGTTCCAGCGAGGACAACTTCGTCAATGTCGAGGGAGACGATCTGCACTATCGTCTGAAGCTGCGATACCTGCTGCCGATCGGCCATGGCGCGGGTGAGCCGATTCACACCTTCCGCCTGCGCAACGGGCTGCTGGTGCCGGGCTACGAGGCCGGCGGTCGGGGTTACAATCCCTTGCGTTCGGGACGCACCACGCTGAATCTCGAGTGGTTCTATCGCGACCAGGATGTCGAGGACGATCAGGATCGGGATTTCTCGAACGTCACTTCCGGTTTGAAATTCGGTATCGAGTACGACAACACGGATTGGTACATGAATCCATCCCGTGGTTCCCGCACGCGGATATCCGTGGCGCGGGACTGGGGCCTCGAGTCGGCGTCGCGCACCTGGACCGCCGTGCAGCTGCAGCAGAGCAACTTCTTCGCCCTGCCCCACGGGGACAGCGTGCGGCAGAGCGTTCTGGCTTTGGACTTCCTGTACTCCGATGTGCCTACCTGGAACTCATCGAGCACCCGTGACGGGGCGAAGGTGTTCCATCGCGCGCCGCTGTTTGAGGGCTCCACCCTCGGCGGGCTGGATCGCCTGCGCGGCTTTCCCGCGGATCGCTTCCACGACCGCTCGGCTGTGAACTACGCGGTTGAGTACCGGCGTATGCCCGTCGGCAATCCGTTCAATCGCCTGCCGCTGGTGAAACGCCTCAACATTCCCTGGTGGCAATGGGTCGTATTCGCCGAAGCAGGGCGAGTGGCAGAAAAGCCGGCATTCAGCGCGCTGCACAGCAACATGAAATTTTCCGGCGGTGTGGGCATCCGGCTGATGGTGGAGGGTCTGGTGATCCGCCTTGATGTGGCGGGCAGCGGGGAAGGCGGCGAGGTGCAGATGTTCTTTGGCCAGACTTTCTAAAAGACCACCGGAAGTTCAGTCTAACGAAATCTCCCTCATGAAAACTCCGCCCCATTAAAGTGCGGCCAATGCGCGCTCTCGGTGCGCAAACTTTCCCGCCGGCTCGCTTACACCGTCAACAGGCTGGTATCTCCTGGATATAAGGTTACTGGCACGCTTTCTGCTCTGCTCCTTGAGGAAGCCATACGCAACACCCCTTCTGTGCGACGGCGGCCGGCAGCGCTTTCGCTCGCCGAGCCCGCGGTGCGGATATACAGCTTTACAGGAGCCATTCCGATGATGAGATTCTCACGCAAACTGGCGCTCTCCGCGATCGCCGTCCTCGCCTGGTGCGGTGCCGCGTTAGCGGAACCGCTGAAGATCGGCTATTCCGACTGGCCGGGCTGGGTCGCCTGGGAGGTTGCGGTCGAGAAGGGCTGGTTCAGCGAAGCTGGCGTCGAGGTCAAGTTTGAGTGGTTCGACTACGTCGCCAGCATGGATGCTTTTGCTGCCGGGCAGATCGATGCGGTTGCCATGACCAACGGCGACGCATTGGTCACCGGTGCCACCGGTGCAAAAAGCGTCATGATCCTCATCAACGATTATTCGAACGGCAACGACATGGTAGTCGCCCGCCGGGGCATAGATTCTGTGCAGGATCTCAAGGGCAAGAAAGTCGGCGTCGAGATCGGTTTCGTCGGCCACCTCTTGCTGCTGGACGCGCTGTCCGAGGCTGGGTTGAGCGAGGCCGATGTGGAGCTCATCAATGTTCCCACCAATGAAACACCCCAGGTGCTCGCTTCCGGCGAGGTCGACGCCATCGTCGCCTGGCAGCCGAACTCCGGCATGGCCCTCAGCCTGGTGCCCGGATCAACGCGGATCGCTTCCAGCGCCGATCAGCCGGGGCTGATTTACGACGTGCTTGCGGTCAACCCGTCGAGCCTTGCAGAGCGCCGGGCTGACTGGGCCAAGGTGGCCGAGGTCTGGTATCGGGTTGTCGACTACTTCTTCGATCCTGCGACCCGGGACGACGCCATCGCCATCATGGCGTCCCGCGTGGACCTGCCGCCCGCCGAATACGCCGAGTTCGTCGATGGCACACGCATTCTGAAGCTCGAAGAAGCGAAGGCGTACTTCGAGAAGAAGGACGGTTTCGGATCGCTGTACGGCTCGTCGGCAATTTCCGACCGCTTCAATCTGGACAACGACGTCTATAAGGATGCCCAGGACATCGACAGCTATATCGACCCGTCGATTACGCTGGGGATGTAGGTGACCGCCGCTACGCGAAAATCCGAATCGGGATACGTAGCGCCCGTGGCGCTGCAGAGCCGCGTGGCCTGGTTTGCGGTGCGCAAGGAACTCGGGCCGCGACCGCGGCTTGCCCTGTCGGTGCTGAGCTTTGCGCTGCCGCTGCTGCTGTGGTGCGCCGTCAGCTACATACCCTGGCTGTGGCATCCGATGATGGAGATTACCGACCCCGGCGACGTTGAATACTTTCGCGCCGGGCAGCTGGTCGAGCGGGAAACCTTCGAACGTGAAGCACAGGCCGTCGTTGAGGGCGCCGGAAAGCTGCCGACGGGCAATCCGGCCAATCCCATTTATCTGCCGGCGCCGCACCAGGTGGCGGCGGCCATGTACACGGCCTTTACCGACCCGCCACAGCGGCGCTCGGAAAAATGGCTGCATGAGAGCCTGGGCAGCAGCATCCAGGTGATCTTCTGGGGTTTCGTGCTGTCCTCGCTAATCGGCGTGCCGCTCGGAATTCTCTGCGGCACCTACGATTTCTTCTCCCGCCTGTGGGAGCCCTTCGTCGAGTTCTTCCGCTATCTCCCGGCGCCCGCCTTCGGCGCCCTGGCGGTTGCGATACTGGGCATCCATCAAGCGCCGAAGATTGCCATCGTCTTCATCGGCACCTTCTTCCAGCAGGTGCTGGTAGTATCGAATACGACCCGCAAGCTCGACCCCGCGCTGCTGGAGGCGGCGCAGACCCTTGGCGCCCAGCGCCTATCGCTGCTGTTCCGCGTGGTGATTCCTGGGATCGTCACTGATCTCTACCGGGACATGCGCATCCTGCTCGGCTGGGCGTGGACGTACCTCATCGTCGCGGAGCTGATCGGTACCAGCTCTGGCATCACCTGGTTCATCACCCAGCAGGCCCGCTACAAAAATTTCGACAACGTGTTCGCCGCGATTCTCATTATCGGCGTCATCGGGATTACCACGGACATGGTCCTCGCATGGCTCGGCCGGCGCATATTCCCCTGGCAGCGCGGCACGGCGTCGGCCTGAGCCATGCAGCATCTGAACTTACCCAGCTATCTGGAGCAGAGCGACGACGTTCGTGACCGCTTCGCGAGGATGAAGCAGCGGCCCGTTGTGCTGGAGGTTAAAAACCTCAGCAAAGAATTCGAATCCCGCGGCGGCAGCGTTACGGCGCTGCATGACATCAACTTCAAAACCCGCCAGCGGGAGTTCATCTGCGTCATCGGGCCATCCGGCTGCGGCAAATCTACGCTGATTAGAATCCTCGCGGGCCTGGAAACGCCCACGGCTGGCGAGATGTTGCTCGACGGGCGTCCGGTGAGCGGCCCCGGTCCCGACCGCGGCATGGTGTTTCAGGGATATACCCTGTTCCCCTGGCGCACGGTCCGGCAGAACGTGATGTTCGGACTGGAGGTTGCCGGCCGATCCAGAGCCCATGCCGAGGAAGAAGCCCGCCACTGGATCGACCTAGTCGGACTCTCAAAGTTCGAGAAGGCCTATCCCCATCAGCTGTCCGGCGGGATGAAGCAGCGGGTCGCCATTGCCCGGGCGCTTGCCAACCAGCCACGCATACTGCTCATGGACGAACCCTTCGGCGCGCTGGATGCCCAGACTCGCGCCCGCATGCAGGCTTACCTGATGGAGATCTGGCAGAACATCGACATCACCGTCCTTTTCATCACCCACGATCTGGATGAGGCTATCTATCTCGCCGATCGAATCGTGGTGCTCAAGGCGCACCCCGGTGAGATCTCCGAAGTCATCGAAGTACCGGTGCCGCAGCCACGGCAGCCGGATCAGTTTCTGTCGCCGGAGTTTCTCGCAACGAAGCTGAGGCTGGAGCAGCTGATTCATCCGCCGGTCGCGGACGAGGAGGCCAATGATGATGCCCTGAACATGATGCGCATGGTACCCAAAGGCAGCGCGGTGGAGAGCGTCTTCTGATGAACGACTGGCACCATCTGACCTGGCCCGAAATTGCCGAGCTGGTCGATGCCGGACAGGATGCGGCTCTGCTGCCTGTCGGCGCGACCGAGCAGCACGGACCGCATCTCGGCTGCGGCGTCGACAGCAGCATTGCCGACGCGCTCTGCCGCCGTGCCGCGGAGACTACAGAGGTGCATCTGTTGCCGACGCTGCCGTACGGGTGTTCCATCGGTCATTCCCGGCGCTGGCCGGGCACTCTGGCGGTATCGCCAAAAACCTTGATAGACCTTGTAACGGACATCGGCGGCTGGGCCCACGCGTCCGGTATTCGACGCCTGTTCATCGTCAATGCCCACGTCACCAACTTCGCACCGTTGCGCTGTGCGCTGGAAATGCTGCGGGCGGAACACAACGACCTGATGGTGGCGCTGATCAATACCGGCGATATGTCGGAGCGGGTCCGGGCCAGGCACAGCGCGGATGCCGCTGACTGGCATGCTAACGCGGCGGAGACATCGCTGATGCTCGCCATCGACCCGACACTGGCCCGTCCGGAACGCTTTGCCGAGGCCGATGACCCGGACCGCACCGGCGGCTGTGTTTTTGCGCACCCGGTGAATCGCACCAGCCGTAACGGGGTAACCGGCCACCCCAGTCGGGCTGGTCTGAGCGAAGGGGAGGAGCTGTTTGGCTGGCTCGTCGAGGACCTGATCGAGATGATCGGCCGCGGGGTCGTCGAGACGCCGCCGCTGCCATATTCCTATTCTGAGGCGGTAGGTACCGGGTTCGTTTCTGCCGCACCCGGCAATCTTCCGTTTGGAGGACAACCCAAATGATGCCATCGAGGGCAGAATGAGCAGTAAAACGACCGAAGAGCTGGCCGCCATTGAGCAGCGGCTGCGCGAGCAGGGGGTAAAGTACTGCGTGGGGGCCTACGTGGACATCCACGGTGTGCCGAAAGGCAAATTCGTGCCGCTGTCGCACCTCTCGCACATGGCCCACGGCTCCGAGCTCTACACAGGCTATGCGCTGGATGGCCTGGGCCAGGCGCCCAACGACGATGAGATCGCTTCGGTGCCGGATCTCGACCACATCATTCAGCTGCCGTGGCGTCCGGAGGTGGCCTGGATGCCCGCGGACAACAGCTTTCGCGGTGCGCCTTACCCGATCAACACGCGGGTGGCGTTGCAGCGTGTCCTCGCCGAGGCTGCGGATCTGGGATTTGGCTTCAATCTCGGCATTGAATGCGAAGTGTTCGTGCTGCGGCAGACGGAGGACGGCGGGCTGGAGGTGCCCAATCCGGATGATCGCCTGGTGAAGCCCTGCTACGACGTGCGTGGGTTCATGGACCAGTTCGACTGGCTGGACAGCATGGCAACCACGATTGACGATCTCGGCTGGGGTCTGTATTCGTTCGATCACGAGGACGCGAACGGACAGTACGAGTTCGACTTCAAGTACGCGGACGCTCTGACCAGCTGCGACCGGTTCATCTTTTTCCGTTACATGGCCAAGGAGCTGGCGAAGCGCGAAGGCCTGATCGCCACCTGCATGCCGAAACCCTTTGCTGACAAGACGGGCAACGGTGCCCACCTGAACATGTCCCTGTATGAGCTGTCGAGCGGCACCAATCTTTTCGAGATCGATCCTCGGGATGATCCGAGAGGTCTCGGGTTGACGGAGCTCGGGTATCAGTTCATCGGCGGCATACTGAAGCACGGGCCGGCACTTTGCGCCGCCTTCGCTCCTACGGTCAACAGCTACAAGCGCCTGGTCCGGCAGGGGCGCATGGCCACGTTCTCCTGGGCTCCGGTATTTAATTCTTATGGTTCCAACAACCGTACGAACTCGGTGCGTGTGCCGATGAACGGCGGACGCTGCGAGTCCCGCAATGCCGACGGCGCCATGAACCCTTATCTGGCGGCCGCGCTGGCGCTGGCCGCGGGTCTGGAGGGCATACGGGAGGGGATCGACCCGGGATTGCCCCAGGAGGATAATCTGTACACGCTGTCCCCGGAGCAGTGGCGCGATCGCGGTATTTCGCTTCTCCCGCAGTCGCTCAAGGAGGCAGTCACTGCGTTTGCGGCCGACCCCTTTGTCGAGCGGACGCTGGGGGGCCCCTTGCACGACGAGTTTGTCCGTTACAAAAACGATGAGTGGGACGCCTATCACCAGAGCATATCGGCCTGGGAAGTGGATCGTTACAGTCATCTGTTCTAGAGCGGCAAGAAGGGGAGACAGCATTGACTATGGACATACTCTGGTCTGAATTCATTCCGGGCGGCGCCCATTTTTCAGGCGTAGTGCGCCGTGGCACGAGTCTGCGGGTTACGGCGCAAGAGGCCGGCGGCAATGTCTCGATCGTGCTGTATAACTATGAACAGCTAACCGAGCGCTACAACATGGCGGACACGTTGAAAGGCCAGCACACGGCATTCATCACGCGCAATCACGTGCTCTACTCGGATATGGGGCGAGCCCTGTGCTCTGTCACAGACGATACCTGCGGCTGGCATGATCCCATGTGCGGCGTCTCCAACGCGGCGCTGGTGGAGAAGAAATACGGCACGGCGCGCTACCAGGAGCACCGCAACGCGTACCATCGCAACGGCCAGGATTCCTTGGTTAACGAGCTGGAGAAGTATGGTCTGGGGCTGAAGGATCTGGACCCGCCGCTCAATCTTTTTTCCAAGGTGACCGTCGACGATATGGGCAACCTGCGGTTTCACGAGAACCACGCCGCTGCCGGCGCGCGTGTAGATCTGCGCTTCGAGATGCACTGCCTGGTGGCGCTGAGTACCTGTCAGCATCCCCTCGATCCGGGCGAAGCCTACGCGCCTCGGGACGTGCTGCTGGAATGTTTTCCTTCACCCCCGCCCACCGCTGACGACCCGGCCCGCACGCTGTGTCCGGAGAATGCCCGCGCGTTCGTGAATACCGAGCGCATGTTCCCGTCGCGTAGCGGCGTCGTGGGGAGCGTCGCATGAGCATCCTCGAAAGCCCCCGTGCGCCCGCCGCGGCCAGCTTCCGGCAGGTGGTTGCCGCCGGCGAACCGTTTGTGCATCAGCTTACGGCAGGGCAGTGTTTCCGAATCCTCGATCTCGAAGGCAATCAGGCGGTCGACACGCTGTTTTACAGCGCGGTCGATCCGGAAGAGCGCTACAGCGCCGTCGACACCATACGCGCCCAGGGCAACATCTATCTCACCGCAGGCAGCCGGCTGCTTTCCAATCGGGGCAACACGCTGCTGACCATCGTCGCGGACACCTGTGGACGGCACGACACCCTTGGCGGCGCCTGCTCGGCAGAAAGCAACACCGTGCGCTACGCGCTGGAGAAACGTCACATGCACAGCTGCCGCGACAGTTTTCTGCTGGCGCTCGCCGGGCTCGATGACGGAATGGGCAAGCGCGATCTGTCGAGCAACATCAATTTCTTTATGAACGTGCCGGTGACTCCGGAAGGACAGCTGACCTTCGAGGACGGCATCTCCGCCGCGGGCCGCTACGTCGAGATGCGAGCAGATACGGACGTTCTTGTGCTCATCTCGAACTGTCCTCAGCTCAACAATCCCTGCAACGCCTACAACCCGACCCCGGTCGAGGTGCTTGTCTGGGATACGGAAAACGGCTGAGCCGCCATGTTCGAGAAAGTGCTGATTGCCAACCGGGGTGCTATCGCCTGCCGGATCATTCGGACGCTGCGCAGCATGGGTATCGAGCCCGTGGCGGTGTATTCGGACGCCGACAGGAACAGCCCTCACGTACGCCTGGCGGCTCACGCGGTACACGTTGGGCCGGCGGCTGCGCGGCAGAGCTATCTGAATGCTGAGGCAATTGTCGAAGCGGCATTGAGCGTCGGCGCGACGGCCATTCACCCTGGGTACGGCTTTCTTTCGGAAAGTGCCGAGTTCGCCCGTGCGTGCGAGGCCGCCGGAGTAACCTTTGTCGGCCCCACGCCCGAGCAGCTGAGCAATTTCGGGCTCAAGCACACGGCACGTTCGCTCGCCCGGGCCGCTGAGGTGCCTCTGCTGCCGGGGTCCGAGCTGCTGGACAGTCTGGAAGAGGCCCGCGCGGCGGCCGCTGAAATCGGTTTTCCCGTCATGCTGAAGAGCACCGCCGGTGGCGGCGGAATAGGCATGCGTCTGTGCCAGGACGATGCCGAGTTCGTCGAGGCCTTTGCCGGCGTCCGGAGGCTCGCAGAAAGTAATTTTTCCGACGGTGGCGTCTTCGTCGAAAAGTACGTTTCGTCCGCCAGACACATTGAGGTGCAGATCTTTGGTGACGGGGCGGGCAACGTGGTTTCTCTGGGAGAGCGTGACTGCACCATGCAGCGGCGCAATCAGAAAGTCCTGGAGGAATCCCCCGCGCCTGGGCTGACCAGCCGGGTGCGTGAGCAGCTCGAGTCCGCGGCGCAGCGCCTGGGCGAGCTGGTGAGCTACAGAAGCGCGGGAACCGTGGAATATCTTTACGATTCAGCAGCGGAGGCCTTTTACTTTCTCGAGGTGAACACCCGGCTGCAGGTAGAGCACGGCGTTACCGAGGCGGTGACCGGCGTCGACCTTGTGGAGTGGATGCTGCGGGTCGCCGCCGGTGACGGCGGCTTTCTGGAAACCGCCGTCATACAGCGCCGCGGGCACGCCATCCAGGCGCGGCTCTACGCCGAGAATCCGCTGCGCCAGTATCAGCCGTCTGCCGGCCTCGTGACGGAAGCACACTTTCCGGAAGATATTCGAGTTGATACCTGGCTGGAGCGCGGCCAGGAGGTCACCGGCCATTATGATCCGATGCTGGCCAAGCTGATCGCATTCGGTGCCGATCGCGAAGCCGCCCGCGCCGCGCTGGCGAAGGCCCTGGCGGAAACCCGCATTGCCGGGATAGAGACCAACCTCGATCTGCTCGCCGCTCTGCTCGAGGCGCCTGCGTTCATTGAAGGGCGGCACGACACCCGTTTCCTCGATGACTTCAGCTACTCTGCCAGCACCATCGACGTGATCGACCCCGGCACCCAGACGACCATTCAGGACCATCCCGGCAGAACCGGCTATTGGTCGGTGGGTGTGCCGCCGTCCGGGCCCATGGACGATCTGGCGCTGCGCCTGGCGAATCGCGCGGCGGGCAATCCAAACGATGCGGCCGGCCTCGAGCTCACCGTGACCGGCGCGACTTTGAGGTTCAACACGGCAGCGACCGTCGTTCTTGGCGGCGCACTGATGCAGGCCAGCCTGGACGATGCGCCCTTGCCCTGGTGGACGCCGGTGGCGGTCTCCGACGGCAGCCTGCTGAAGCTGGGCGCGCTCGACGGCCCGGGCTGTCGGACCTACCTCGCCGTCCGCGGTGGGATCGACGTGCCCGAGTATCTTGGCAGCCGGGCGACATTCACGCTTGGGCAGTTTGGCGGCCACGGCGGTCGTGCGCTGCGCCCCGGCGACGTGCTGCGAATCGGTGATCAGATCGCCGCTGCGCCAGTGCCGATCCCCGACGACCAGCTTCCCGAGTACGGCCATGAATGGACGATAGGCGTTCGCGACGGCCCTCACGGCGCGCCCGACTTTTTCACCGAGGGTTACATCGACGACTTCTTCGCCACCGACTGGGAAGTGCACTACAACTCCTCGCGCACGGGCGTGCGGTTGATCGGGCCCAAGCCCGACTGGGCACGCAGCGACGGGGGCGAAGCCGGTCTTCATCCGTCGAACATCCACGACAACGCCTATGCGATTGGCGCGGTGGATTTCACCGGCGACATGCCCGTCATCCTCGGTCCGGACGGTCCGAGCCTAGGTGGCTTTGTGTGCCCGGTGACTGTAGTCAGCGAAGAGCTCTGGAAGCTCGGCCAGCTCGCGCCCGGCGACCGCGTGAGTTTTTGCCGGGTTTCAGACATTCCCCCGGTTCTGTACAAAGCGCCCGCGGGCGATGCCCGTCCGGAAGTCTGCTACCGGCAGGCGGGCGATCGATACCTGCTGGTGGAATACGGCCCGCTGGTTCTGGATCTGAATCTGCGCTTTCGCGTTCACGCGCTGATGTGCCATCTGCAGGCGCACCCGGTGTCCGGCGTGCTGGAGCTGACGCCGGGAATCCGTTCGCTGCAGATCCACTACGACGACGGCAAGCTGAGCCAGAGCGATCTGGTACGTGCGCTGCAGGCAGCGGAGCAAGCGCTGCCTGCCATTGAAGACATGACGGTGCCTAGCCGGATCGTGCACCTGCCGCTGTCCTGGGACGATCCTTCGACGCGCCTTGCCATCGAGAAGTACATGCAATCGGTGCGCGCCGACGCCCCCTGGTGCCCGTCGAACATCGAGTTCATACGGCGGATCAACGGGCTGGAAAGCACGGATGACGTGCGCCGCATTCTGTTCGAAGCCAGCTACCTGGTGCTGGGCCTCGGCGATGTTTATCTGGGCGCGCCGGTCGCAACGCCGCTGGATCCGCGGCACAGGCTGGTGACCACCAAGTACAACCCTGCGCGGACCTGGACGCCGGAAAACGCGGTTGGCATCGGCGGCGCCTACCTTTGCGTATACGGCATGGAAGGTCCGGGGGGCTATCAGTTCGTTGGCCGCACGCTGCAGATGTGGAACCGGTTCCACGAGACGGCCGAGTTCGAGCCCGGCAAACCCTGGCTGCTGCGGTTCTTCGATCAGATCCGGTTTTATCCGGTGTCGGAAGCGGAGCTGACCAGCCTGCGGGAGGATTTCCTGCAGGGTCGGTGTCGGCTTCGCATCGAAGAAACGACGCTGGACCTCGCGGCCTACAATCGGTTTGTCGCGACAAACGCCGAGTCCATCACCGCGTTCAAGACCCGACAGGTGCAGGCGTTCGAGGAAGAGCGGGAGCGCTGGCGTGCCGCGGGCGCGGCGGAGTTTCAGGTTGAGCCCGACGACATGGCGCCGGCGCAGCGGCAACGTCGCGAGCTGCCGCCAGGCTGCGCGTTCTCGGGCTCGCCGGTTACGGGAAACGTCTGGCGTGTTCAGGTCGCCGCGGGCGATCGCATCGAGCCCGGGCAGGCGCTTGTCATCATGGAGGCGATGAAAATGGAGGTACCTGTGGTGGCCGAGTCTGCCGGCGTGGTGGTCGAGGTATTGTGCGGGGAGGGCAACTCGGTAGCAGCTGGTGAGCCGCTCGTGGTGGTGCGTGCGGATGCTGCCTGAGACGCTGACCATTCAGTCGCTGCAGCGTGCCTATCGGGGCGGTACGCTGGCACCGGGCGACGTCGTCGACACACTGCTGGAACGCATCGCTGCCGACGGCGATCGCAATGCCTGGATTCGGGTGCTGTCCCGGGCGGAGCTGGAACCCTACCTCACAGCCCTGGCGGAGGGTGCCCCCGAAGACAAACCTTTGTTCGGCATACCCTTTGCTATCAAAGACAACATAGATCTTTCCGGGGTTGCCACGACGGCTGGCTGCCCTGCCTTCGCCTATACCCCGTCGAAAAGCGCCACCGTGGTCCAGCGCCTGCTGGATGCGGGTGCCATTCCTCTGGGGAAAACCAATCTCGATCAGTTCGCAACGGGGCTGGTGGGCACGCGCTCGCCCTACGGTGCCTGCCGCAACGCCATCGACCCTGACTATATCGCCGGCGGTTCCAGCTCCGGCTCGGCCGTGGCGACCGCCCTTGGCCAGGTGGTCTTTGCCCTTGGCACGGATACCGCCGGCTCCGGGCGGATCCCCGCTGCCTTCAACGGCATCCTGGGTTTGAAGCCGACCCGGGGACTGCTGAGCACGGCTGGCGTCGTGCCCGCCTGCGCAACTCTGGACTGCGTGTCGATTTTCTCCGCGACACCCGATGACGCGCAGGCGGTGTTTGAGGTCGCTGCCGGGTACGATCCAACCGACCCCTTCAGCCGCCAGCCCGCGGCGCAGCGCTCGGCATTCGCCCCGGCCTTCCGCTTCGGCGTGCCGCGCTCGGCGCAGCTGGAGTTTTTCGGTGATGACGAATATGCCGCCTGTTTCGATCGTGCGCGCGCGCATCTCGAGTCGCTGGGCGGCGAGCCGCTAGAGCTCGATTTCGCGCCGTGGCTCGAAGCCGCTGGGCTGCTGTATGACGGACCCTGGCTTGCTGAACGCTATCTCGCCATTGAAAAGCTGCTGCAGAATCAACCTGATGCCGTTTACCCGGTGACGCGCGCCATCATCGAGCGCGGCGCGGCGATTCCAGCCACCGACGCGTTCCGCGCCGACTATCGGTTGCGGACCCTCAAGCGGGAAACCGATGCGGCCTGGGAACAGGTGGAGGTGATGCTGGTGCCCACGGCCGGCACGCACTACCGTATCGACGCGGTTGACGCGCAGCCTGTAGAGCTGAATACGAACCTCGGCTACTACACCAACTTCATGAATCTTCTGGACCTTGCAGCCTGCGCTGTGCCGACGGAAACCACGAAGACCGGTCTGCCTTTTGGGGTGACGCTGTTCGCCCCGGCCTTCAGCGATCTGGCGCTGCTGGATCTGGCGGCGCGCTGGCGCGGTTCGAAGCTGACTATGCCGGAAACGGATCGTCTGCCCATGGTGGTTTGCGGCGCGCACATGTCCGGACTGCCCTTGAACGGCCAGCTGACGACCCTGGGCGGCCGCTTTCTCAGAACGGCGCGAACCACCCCGGACTATCGGTTCTACGCCCTGCCCGGCGGACCGCCCGAGCGTCCCGGCCTTGTGCGCATCGGCGAACAGGATGGTGGTTCCATTGAGGTGGAGGTCTGGGAGCTACCGAAATCGGCGGTCGGTACTTTTCTCGCAGGCATACCCGCACCGCTGGGTATTGGCAGGGTGCAGCTCGATGACGGCACCGCGCCGCCGGGTTTTCTCTGCGAAGCCGTCGCGGTTCACGACGCCGCTGACATCACCGCGCTGGGCGGCTGGCGGGCCTATCTCGAGCAGAACAATCAGTCGCCGAGTTCCTGAGAATTCGCCCAGGCTTCCGGGCTCGCCGCCACCTCTGCATCGAGCTGCACATCAACGTTCAGCCAATTGCTGATCAGGCGGACGCTATCCGCTCTGTTTGGCCGACCTGTCGGGGATTACGCCTGGAGTTTCGTTGCTGATATCCTTCGCGGCGAAGGGGTTTAGACGGTGGTGAAATGACGGCTGAGAAAAGAGCAAACTCGATGGTTGGTAAACGAACGTTGGCTCGGTCGCAAACCCGTGGCCGGTAGCCTTCGTGATCAGCTGGTCAAGGCAGGGCTGGCGACGAAAGACCGAGCCAAGAAGGTCGAACGCCAGGCGCGCGCGGAAAAGAACGCGCGCCTGCATGGGCAGTCGGGTGATGCTGAGGCGGGATCTGCCCAGAGTTCAGGCGGTGGGGGCAAACGCAAGGCTAAAAACCAGGCACGGACAGAACCATCGTCCGCAGCCAGCGTACGGGAACGCGCCCGGCAGCTTAAGGTTGAGAAGGCGACCCGTGATCGGGCGATTGCAAACGTTGCCAACTCGAAAATCGTGGCAAAAACCCTTCGCGCCGAGATCAGGCAGATCATCCAGCAGAACGACCAGAAATCTACCGTCGCCAAAGACGATGACGTGCCTTACAACTTTTTGCACGGAAAGAAAGTCAAACGCATCTACGTGTCGCGCGCGCAGCAGGAACAACTCAGTTCCGGCAATCTGGTGATCGTCAACAACGACGGTCGATACCATCTGGTCTCCCGTCCGGTGTCTGAAAAGATCAGCGCGCGGGATCCGAAACGCATCATCGCGCAGCATGAATCGCAGTCGGAAGAAGCGGCTGCAGACGACGACTACTACGCCAGATTCAAGGTGCCCGACGACCTTGACTGGTGAGGCTCATTGGCGGCCTGAGGCCAGGGCAGCCTTCGCTTTCAGCGCCAAGACCAAGAGAGCGACCAGGCCATCTGGTTGAACCCGCAGGCGACGAGTTGTCCGGATCCCGTCACGTTCCATCCCGATCGATGGCGGTGCTGCAGGCTGCGTTTTAATATCACGGTTAATCGGTTCTAATTCGGAGATCTCCAGCGGAGGGTTCGCCATCAAACTCGACATCGTACAAGTTGCCTACCACGTAACCGACATTCGCCGCGCGGCCACCGACATGGCCGCAAAATTCGGCGCTGGGCCCTTCTTCGTCAACGAAAACATCACGCTTACCTGGGGCGAGCATCGTGGCGAGCCCACGAACTTCGTACACTCCTCGGCCTATGGTCAGTGGGGCGAACTCATGGTGGAGTTCTTTCAGCAGGAAGATGATTCGACGAACACGCCGTATCGGGATATGTATGCCGCGGATCAGGAAGGGCTGCATCACACAGCCATCATGGTGCGTGATATGGACGAGGCGTTCGACTACTTTGAACGCAATGACATGCCTGTGGTCACGCGGTGCAGTTTACGTCCGGGGGCCAGCGTTGATTTTGCGTTTATTGATGCACGAAAAACCTTCGGTCATATGATCGAGATCTACCCGATATCAGATGGGCTGCTGGGCTTTTATAGCCGTGTGCGCGACGCTTCCGTTGGCTGGACGGGCGAAGATGCGTTGCGCAGAGTTTAGTTCTGGGGTCAGAGCAGAGTGCCAGAGTAAGCGCACAATCATTCACGTCTCAGACGCACAAACTTAGCTGCTTGCGCCAACTCTATCTGTGTCCTGTTGATCGCATAATCGAAGCCACCAAATCGCTAAAGGCTTCGACGGCCCATGCCAAGACGACCACGTTTCTGCCCGGCCGGTTACCCGGTACATGTCATTCACCGAGGAAACAACCGACAGGCCATATTCACCTGTGATGAGGACATAGCGGCCTACGCGCATTGGCTGGCGGAAGGCGCTGCAAAATCCAATGTCGATATCCACGCCTGGGTATTCATGACTAACCACGTCCACCTGTTGCTGACGCCATCGACCGATCAAGCTATTTCTCGCGTGATGCAGTTCATCGGCCGGCAATACGTCAGGCGATTTAATTATCGATACACGCGGACAGGCACGCTTTTTGAGGGGCGTTTCAGGTCCTCTCTCGTACAAGGGGATCGTTACCTGCTTACGTGCGTTCAATACATTGAACTCAACCCGGTGCGAGCAGGCCTTGTCAAAGATCCCGGAGACTATCATTGGTCCAGCTATCGGTGTCACGCATTTGGCAAACGGGTGAGGTTCTGGTCACCACACTCACTGTACAAAGCCTTAGGGGCCACGCGAGCACGACAACAAGCCAATTATCGGGCGTTAGTCGGTAACGCGCTAACGATTGAGGCTATCGCCAAGATCCGTCACTGCGCAAACAAAGGTCTGGTTCTAGGCACAGAAATATTCAGAGCGCAGGTAGAAACGATGAGAACGTGAGTGCCTACTCCGGCACTTTACTCTGACCCCATCATTCCCTGACGACGCACAGTGCGGGGGTCGTTCCCGGCCGGGTGGGCGCTGGCTATTGGTCAACCAGCCCGCTAAAATTTGGTCGCGTTCAGAAACACCAATCGGGCGGCTGTCCTCTGCTTTGATGCCCCTCGGTTTTCGCGGCAGGGTTAAGAATTCAGGACGGGTGGCCTGAGTCGACGGCGACAAACCCACCGGCAGGTCCTGCCAGATGAGGAGACATTTCAATGCACTGTTGTAGAAAGCTTTATGCTTGCCAGCCAGGTACCGGTCTTGCTTGCCTGAGGGGAGGTTCGACATTGATCCTGACAGTCCTTCTGCTGGCGGGTTGTGGTGGCACGAAGGTCTACGATATCCAGAAGACGATTGTCTACAACGACTCAATGTACAACGTCACCGACACGCGATCATTCACGACCAGCGTTGGCGGAACGTTCCAGGACGGTTACGAGCAGGA
>JAHEEG010000223.1 GCA_024640825.1 Gammaproteobacteria bacterium | reverse complement strand
TTGCGAGTCCCCCGACCCCCTGGAATATTTTGGTGCTGACGGGCACTTTGCCCTGGCGCTTTTTCTCGCGCCGATACTCTATCGCTGTTTCGACCATAACGATCGAGTATACATGGAGGGCTTCTCGTCCTCCGCGCACCAGAGCAGGGCAATTTCCGCCTGCGATTGCCTGCGCGACCCAATCTGGTGCGCGTAAGAACGAAGCTGATCCAGATTAGAGCTGCTGAGTCTGGCCTGCGGATTGCATAACCACGTGAAGAAGTAGGTGAAGAACTGGGTGTAAAGGTTTATCTGCAATCAGAAGCAGCGGTACTAGAAAATGAACTGGCTCATCGTCACCGACCTCGACGGGACTCTGCTCGATGATCGATATCCGAACCGCAAAGCCGGGGCGGCCATCGACGCTGTCTCTGCCGCCCACCCTGATGCGCGCGTTGCACTGGCTTCGAGTAAAACGCCGGCGGAGATGATCGAGCTGGCCGAACATTGCGGCTCCGATCCGATCCTCATTTTCGAAAACGGCACCGGGATGCTCTGGCGGGAACACGTGCTCTGTCGGCCGGGTAGTGAAAAAACCGGAAATTGGGAGCTGGAGCGATTCGGTAAACCTTATGGGGAAATCCTGAGCGCCTTAGCCGCGCTGAGAATGAAGGCGGGTTATACGTTCCGCGGCTTCTCAGACATGACACCCTGTGAGGTTGCGAGCCGGACCGGACTGAGCCTCAGCGCCGCCGAGAAGGCCCGCATGCGGGTGGGTACAGAGCCCATTGTCTGGGAGGGTGATGCAGAAGCCTTCGCTGAGTTCATAGCCTCGCTCGCCGAACTGGATCTGAAGGTTGTATCCGGCGGTCGTTTTCACCATGTGGGCTCGCACCTGAACAAGGGTCAGGCACTGGGCAAACTGTGGCGACTGTTGCGCTTTCAGTTCGGCATCCATGCCAGAACCATCGCCTGCGGAGATGCGCCCAATGACCTCGACATGCTGGAACGGGCAGACCATGCGATCGTGTTCCCCAGCTCAGATGGAGAGTATCTGCGGGTGGACAATCCCAGTACCGCGCATGCGGCTAGCTCCGGCCCCGGTGCCTGGCTGAATGCCGTGTCTGAACTGCTCGACCACCACCAGGCCGCCTGACGGGAACCCCAGATGAGTGACTTTTTTCAGAACGGTATCATCACCACACTGCACAATCTGAGTAATCGTCCCGTGGACGATCTTGAGCAGGAACTCAGCGCCTTCGCACAACAGCGGCCCATGTCGCTCGTCCTGCCCTGTCTGTATTCCGAGCTCGCCCAGCCGGCGCTGGCCAAGATCGTCGCTGAACTTGCCGAGGTGCCGTACCTTAAGGAGATCGTGATCGGCCTGGATCAGGCCACGGAGTCTGAATATCACCATGCGCTGGAATATTTTTCCGCGCTGCCCCAGCGCCACCATGTTCTCTGGAACGACGGTCCACGGATGAAGGCCATCCAGACGAAGCTGGGTCTGGAAGGTCTCGAGCCTGGCGCCCGGGGTAAGGGCTGCAATGTCTGGTACTGTTTCGGCTACGTGCAGGCGCTGGGCACCACAGAGGCTGTGGCACTGCACGACTGCGACATCACCACCTATGACCGTTCTCTGCTGGCGAGGCTCATCTACCCGGTCGCAAACCCTCAGTTTTCCTATGAGTTCTGCAAGGGCTACTACGCCCGGCTTGGTAACGAAAAATTGAACGGGCGCGTCAGTCGCCTGCTCGTCTCGCCACTGATCCGGACGATGAAGCAGCTCGCTGACGGCCACCCGTATCTGGATTATCTGGACAGCTTCCGCTACCCCCTGGCGGGCGAGTTCGCCATGCGCGTGGACGTTCTGACTGATCTGCGGATTCCGTCAGACTGGGGGTTGGAAGTGGGACTGCTTTCGGAAATGTATCGGAACTACTCCACAAACCGTCTCTGTCAGGTGGAGATTGCGGATAACTATGACCACAAGCATCAGGACCTGTCTGCTGAAGACGCCAGTCGGGGTCTGTCCCGGATGAGTCTGGACATCGCCAAGGCGCTGTTCAAGAAGCTGGCGACCTATGGTGTGGTTTTCGATATGGGTGCGATTCGCACTGCCAAGGCCTGCTACTACCGCATTGCGCTGGATCTGATCGAGTCCTATGCAAACGATGCGGCCATCAATGGTCTGCAGCTGGACCGTCATGCGGAAGAGCAGGCGGTAGAGCTTTTCGCATCGAATATCCTGAAGGCAGGAGAGGCTTATCTTGGAGGTGGGGACGAGTCACCGTTCATTCCGTCCTGGCATCGGGTAACCAGCGTATACAAAGATGTGTTTCCTGAAATGCTGTCCGCGGTTGCGCAGGACCGGGCCGACCACGAATCCCACGCCAGTCGCGCTGTGGCTTAGCGGCCGGTCTGGTTGTGATCGGTTACGTCCAGCCAGATTACCTCATAGGGCGCGAGCCGCAGCGTCTCCCCTACATCAATCCGGTTGCCCGTCAGCCGATCTGTGAAGGTTCCTTGTGGGATACCGGTCCCGGAAACTGGCATCTCCTGGTGCTCATCCAGCACTGATGCCGCCACGACCAGGGCTTGTTGAGGACAGTCTCTGCGCAGGAGAAACACACCTGGCGGACTTGGGCTCACGGCCTGGGTGGAATCCGTGGAGACCAGAGCCGGTTGTTGTGCCCGGCACGCAACGATACGGCGGCAGTGATTGAGCATTCGTGATTGCGCTGACTCCGGGTCTGCCAGGCGCGCTTCCAGACAGGAAAGCTCCCAGTGACCGCGATTGATCGATCGGGTTCTCCCCGTCTGCTCGACCAGATCCAGATCATTGGGCGTTGCCAGCAGGCTGTGAACATAGAGTGCGGGCATTCCCTGGAAGGAGAGCAGTAAGGTGTGCGCAGCCAGATAGGCAGGCATTGCCTCGGCAAAGGCGCTGAACAGGGCAATGTTGATTTCGTAGGGTTTCTGCACGCCATCCCCTGCATCGCGGAGGGTAATGAAGCCGCCGCGTTCGTGCATTCTTTCCACCAGCCGGGCCACGTTCGCTTCGGGAATAAGCCCTTCGAGTGGACGTAGGCCGATACCGTCGTGAGAGGCAATGAAATTCAGGTAGCTGGTTCCAGCGGGCGCCGGGCTCAGGCGCGCCGCCCAGGTGGTCAGATAGCTGGCATCTCCGAACACGTAGCTGTAAAGCAGCAGTGGCGCCAGGGAAAACTGATAGACCATGTGCGCTTCGTCACCGTCGCCGAAATAGCTGACGTTTTCTTCGTGCGGTACATTGGTTTCGGTGATCAGGCGCACATCGGGCGTCGTTTGATCTGTCAGTTTGCGCAGAATCTTCACCACCACGTGAGTCTCCGGCAGGCTCATGCAACTGGTTCCCAGCCGTTTCCAGAGAAAAGCGATGGCGTCCAGTCGAACCAGCTTCGCGCCTTGAGCGATGTAGTAGAAAAGTATGTCGACAAAGGTCTCGAGGACCAGCGGGTTAGAGAAATCCAGATCAATCTGGTCGTCGCTGAAAGTGTTCCAGACGTGACGGATGCCGGCGTAGGTATGCACGGCCGAAATCAGAGGTGTGCTTCTTGGCCGGACCACGGCGGAGGTATCCGATTCCTCAGTGAGCGTAATGAAGAAACGTCGTCCCGGTTCCCGGCCGCTGATGAAGTCGGCAAACCACAGGGATTCACGGGAGCAGTGATTGATCACCAGGTCCACCATCAGTTCGTAGTCCGCGGCGATCGACCTGACGTCCTCCCAGCTCCCCAGGTGATGGTCCACCATGCGATAGTCGACCACCGCGAAACCGTCATCGGAGGAGGAGGGGTAAAAGGGCAGCAGGTGAACGGCACCCAGGTCTGCACCAATATGGCGCATCAGGAAACCGTGCAGTACTTTGATCGGTGAGTCGTGCTGATTGCGGATGGAGTCGCCATAGGTGATCAGCAGCAGCCGGGAATCGGGTGCCTCGTTGATCATCCGGGGCACTGGCCGGTCGGGGACTGCTGATTTTCGCGCGATGGCCGCGAGACGGTCCGCCAGCCCGCTTACCGTATCGTCGTCATAGAGCATGCCAAGCAGCGGTCGAAGTTCGGTGACCAACCGATCGCTCTGGCTTGATTCTTGCTCGCTCATCACCTTGTGAACCGTATTCCCCTCGTCAGTGTCTCTGGACCAAGCAGTATGCGTGCCAGCTCATGAGCATTATCGACTGGCTGGTGATGGGCGTGTACCTGGCTGCCATGCTGCTGGTGGCCTTCGGACTCGGTCGGCGACAGAGATCGGTTAAGGACTACTACCTGGGTGGCAATACCATGGGGGCGCTGCCATTGGCGACCTCCACCATTGCCACTCAATGTTCGACAAACAGCCTTCTCGGCGCACCGGCCTTTGTCGGTTTCGCGGCTGGCGGCGGCATGATCTGGCTCCAGTACGAGATCGCGGTCCCGCTGGCGATGTTGGCGCTCATGTTGCTGTTCGGGCCAATACGCGCTGGTGGCCATGTCTCCGTATACGCGTTCCTTGAAGAGCGACTCGGACC
>JAHEEG010000222.1 GCA_024640825.1 Gammaproteobacteria bacterium | reverse complement strand
TGTGGTACCTCGGCGTCTCTTTCAACCGGCCCGAGCATCGTGCTTACCGGCAGGTTTTCCCCTTTCGGCTGGCTTGCATACCACCAGTTGTCGAAGATGCACTGTTCCGGGTCGGTGGGATGGGGCCTTGCGCGCAGAAAGTGGAAGCCGTCCGCCCACACAGACACGGCGAAGTTCGGGAACAGGGTGTAGTGAAAGGCGTCGGTAAACTGCTCGTCGGGAATCTTGCTGTAGTGCGTGTAGCCCCGTCCCGGGCCCAGTCTGCGTTTGGCTTGCTGCAGCGCTTCCCGAGTGCCTTCGGGGTTGCCCTTGAAATCCGCCGGGTCCAGCTCCCAGTGCCGCAGCTCGCTTGCCAGCGGTTCCTGGATGTTGCCTTCCTTGTCGGTCGCGCCAACCCCGTAGCCGCCCCGCATGATCATGCGATTGTGACCCTCGTTGGAAAGATCGAAACGGGTTTCCTTGTAGTTAGTATTGATGGCCCCCTGAATTTTTCTGCGGTTGGTGCTTGGCTTCGCCGCCATGTGAACCGTGGGCACGTGATAGGACTCGTTGAAATTATCCAGCACCACCTTCCAGTTGCAGGGCAGGGTAGTGCTCGGCGCGGCGTAGCGCTTCCAGGTTTCCAGGTCGTAGCGTTGCCAGTCGTCCCAGATGGGCCCGAGATACTCCTGCAGGGTGACGCAATCGGGGTCCATGTTAACCCAGACGAAGCCGGCGAAGGTTTCACAGCGCAGCTCTTCCAGGGTGACCTTGCCGCAGGGATTGCCTTCCGGGAAGTCGTCGGCATCGGGCGCGAAATTCAGCGTCCCGTCGGGCATGAACGCCCAGCTGTGGTAGCGGCAGACAAAGCGCTTAACGCTGCCCTTCTCGTCGGATACCAGGGGTTGGCCGCGATGCTGGCAGACGTTGTAGAAGGCTTTGACGGCGCCGTCCGTCTGGCGAACCATGAGAATGGATTCCGGGCCCACGTCCTCAAGCTGCCAGTCGCCGGGATTGGGGAATTCGGATTCGCGGCCCAGCAGCAGCCAGACCTTGGTCCACATGCCCTCCCATTCCTTTTCGGCAAAATCGCGGGAGGTATAGCGCGAGCCTGGAATTCGGTGGCCTCTCAGTTCCTGCTCGGGCCAGCTTTCGATTTCGGTATTGACCAGCGACTCTGCCATGCTCTTTCCTCCGGTGGGTTTGCAACAAGCAACGGGATAGTAGGATATCTCAGGCGCGGTGTCAGGACCCGCAGAGTTGAGGAGAATCTGGTGGCTGTAGCCCGCTCGCGCCCGCTGGCTCAACCAAATCAGATTTAGCCTGTTTCTTGAGTTCATTTGGTGGCTATAAAATCAATTAATACAAAATGTTACGACCTATATCTAAGGCAAAAACACTCATTAGTTGGAGAGCTCAAAGCCATGCCCGATGCCCTGAAAACCCTCTCCGCCAGCCGCTGCTTCGGCGGAACGCAGTTCGTCTACGCACACGAATCTGACACGCTGCAGTGCCGAATGCGATTTGCCACCTACATCCCGGATTCCGTGGCCAGTGAACCGGCCCCGACACTTTTATGGCTGTCCGGTCTAAGCTGTACGGAGGAAAACTTCACAGTGAAGGCCAGTGCCCAGCGGGCCGCCGCCGATCTGCTCACCCATGCACTGCCCCTGGGGCGAGAAGGCCCTGGGCGGCTATCTTGGAGCAGATCGCGCCCGCTGGCGAGCCTACGATGCCTGCGCGCTGCTCGATGATGGCGCTCGGGTGTCGGAGATTCTCGTGGATCAAGGCACCGCGGACGATTTCATGCAAGAGCAACTGCGGCCGGAACTGCTAGAGGCGGCATGCGCCCGGGCAGGGGTTCCGCTGACGGTTCGCCGGCAGTCGGGGTTCGATCACAGCTACTTCTTCATTGCGAGTTTTATTGAAGACCACCTGTGCTGGCACAGAGCCAGACTCTCGTACTTGCCCGCGACTACCTGATGGCTCAGATGTTACGACCGGCGTTTTCCCAGTAAGGGGCGCGCAGCTTGCGCTTGAAAATCTTGCCGGAGTCTTCGCGCGGCAGCTCCGCGACGAACTCCCAGGCCCTGGGCATCTTGTAGCCGGCGACCTGCTCGCGCAGCCAGGTTCGCAGGTCCATTTCGGTGAGGTTTATGCCCGGCTGGGGCTGGATGTAGGCGCAGATCGCCTCGCCGAACTCTTCGTCGGGAATGCCGAACACGGCGCAGTCGGCAACCTCCGGCATCTTGTGCAGCTCGGCTTCGATTTCCGCTGGATAGATGTTCACGCCGCCGGAGATGATCATGTCGTTCGCGCGATCGCACAGATACAGGTAGCCGTCCTCGTCGAAGTAGCCTACGTCTCCGGGCGTGACGAGCCCCTGCTTTTCCATGCGCCGCCGTTTCTCATCGTCGTTCTGGTAGGTGAAGTCTGACCCCCCCTGCATGCGGCCGATGACCTCGCCGATCTCCCGGGGCGGCAACGCGTTGCCGGCATCGTCGATCACCTTGACCGTCGCCCCGGGCATCGGCCTTCCTACCGTACCGGGGTGCGCGAGCCATTCGTCGGCAGTACAGAAGGTGACGTTGCCCATTTCGGTGGAACCGTAGTACTCGTTTATGACCGGTCCCCACCACTCGATCATGGCGTGCTTGATCGGAGGGGACACCGGTGCTGCGGCGTGGGCGACGAACCGCAGAGACGACAGGTCGTAGGCAGAGCGCACGGTCTCGGGAAGCTTCAGCAGGCGGTTGAACATGATCGGCACCATGTTCAGGTGGGTAATACGCCGTTCCTGAATCTGCTGCAGCAGCGCTTCGGCATCGAAGCGCGGCATGACCACGATGTTGGCGCCCTGACGAAAGCAGAAGATGGCGTGGGCATTGGGCGCGGAATGGTAGATGGGTCCGACGATCGCCGTCGTAATCTCCTGGCCGCGGCCCGGATAGTCGGTGAAGCCGTAGCTCTGGGTCAGCATCCGGTCTCGTACCGCCGCCTGCTCCGGGGTGGCGGTAGGCCGCCGCACGCCCTTGGGCCGGCCGGTAGTGCCCGACGTATAGATGATGGTGCTGGGCAAGGGGGAGGGTGGGCGCTCACGGTCCGCAAACGCCTCACGCCAGGTTTCCCAGTTGACCATGTCAGCGGGCACGCGGCACTGTGCGTCGGACAGGCCGTACGCCTCCTGAATTTCTCGGGGTACCGGCACCGCCAGCACGGTAACGCCGGCTGGAATCGCGTCTCGAATCGGCTCCAGCAGATCGGCGTGAATGACCAGGACCCTCACGCCAGCGTCTTCCAGCAGGTAGCGGGCTTCGCCGGGCGTATAGTGCCAGTTCACGGCGACCGGGTAGGCGCCGATGGTGCTGGCCCCCAGGCTCGCTTCAAAAAACGGATAGTCGTTGCGCAGATATATCCCCACGCCGTCTCCGGGCGCGATGCCAAGGCTCTCGAAACCGGAGGCCGCCTGACGGACCCGGCGGTCGATCTCGGCCGAACTCAGGACACGTTTGCCACTCCAGATGGTTCCCACTACGCCGCCTCCCTGATATATCCCTTGAGCACACGGATTCTACGCCAGCAGGGTACACTTGCCAGCGATGAACACGGGTTCGAACCATCGTCGCTGGCTGCTGGCGCTCGCGCTGTCGATCTGCGCTGCCTGTGATGCAGCAACGGCAACTGATCTCTCCGGGCGGGTGGTGAAGATCGCCGACGGCGATACGTTCACGTTGCGTGCCGATGATGGTGCGCTCGTCAAGGTTCGACTGGCCGAGATCGACGCGCCCGAACAGGGTCAGCCTTACGGCAGCCGGTCCAGACAGGCCCTCGCGGAACTGGTTTCCGGTGAGTACGTTCGCGTCGTTGTTCAGGACATCGACAGCTATGGCAGAACTGTCGGACGCCCCTATGCGGGGGATGTCGACGTCTGCGCCGAAATGGTTCGCAGCGGCTCTGCCTGGGCCTATCAAAAGCATCTGACCGATCAGGCGCTGCTTACGTTTGAGGACAAAGCCCGCGAAGCGAAGCGAGGCCTGTGGTCGCTGCCGGAGACGGATCGGGTGCCGCCATGGCAGTGGCGCTGGCAGGATAGGCAGAATCCCGCGCGGGTTGCCGACGCGAGTTGTGCCATCAAAGGCAACATCAATAGCCGGGGCGAGCGCATCTATCATATGCCGGGGCAGGACAATTACGCCGCCACCCGGATCAGCGAATCCCGGGGGGAGCGCTGGTTCTGCAATGAAAATGAGGCTCGAGCCGCAGGATGGCGGGCGGCGAGATCCTGAGCCCGACACCGCGTCCTCGAGTTTTTCAGAAAAGCACGACAAGGATGAGAACGACATGCTCGAAGCCGTACAGCTGGGCCGCAACAGTGGCCTTCGCGTTTCCAGGCTGTGCCTGGGAACCATGAATTTCGGTGAGCCGGGACGCGGCCATCAGGGTGACTGGACGCTGGACGCCGATGCCGCGCGGCCCATAGTACAGCGCGCGCTGGAGCATGGGCTGTTTTACTTCGACTGCGCGGACGTTTACGGCCTGGGTGCGTCGGAAGAAGTGC
>JAHEEG010000070.1 GCA_024640825.1 Gammaproteobacteria bacterium | reverse complement strand
AGTAGAGGTTCGGCCATTTTAGCAGCAGCTTTACGCAAAGGTCGGTCCAGGGGTCCCCGCCGTGGCGCATGACTACCTTCAGCTCCGGGAAGAACCAGGCCACCTCGTCCAGCAGTCCGGGATGCTGGCACTTGTACGGCACGCGCGGGCCTGGCACCCCCACCAGCATGTTGACGGGTATGTCCAGCTCGCAACATTTTGCGTAGATGGGGTAGAAGCGCTTGTCGTCGATGGGCACCTGCGGGTTCAGCAGGCAGGGGGCTGCGGAAGCCGCACGGATGTTGGGATGCAGCCTGACTGTTTCCTCGAGCGCCCTTACCGATTCCATGCCGCGATTGGGATCGACGCCGACCTCGCCGAAAAAGCGCGTCGGGTACCGCTCGAAGAGGGCCAGCGCTCCTTCCGGTTTGCGCGGGTTGACGCTGATCTGAGCCATAGCGACACCGAAAGCGTCCATCATGGCCACGACGGTGTCAGGGTCTGACGCGGCGGACATACGGTCACCGGCGTCTTTGAAAAGGTACTGAGCCGGGTGATGAGAAAATTCATCCGTACCCTGATCCCGGGTCAGCTGGCGGGCCTGTTTCATGCCCATGCCAGCCGTTCCCGTGGGAATCTCCAGCATCAGGTCGATAACGCCGATGTCTGCCGGTCGTGTCATGGGCCTACTCCCTTGCTATGCGCTGGTCACCGCGGCGGATATTCACCGGAATAGCGCTCATCCGCGGCATGCCGATCCGTGGATCGTAGTCCCGTTCCACGCTGGTCAGGCGTCCGGTGTTGGACCCGATGGTGAACACCTTACGATCGAATTCCGGCGCGTCGCCGAAGGAGTGCGCCATTGACACCACGCCGGATCGTACGTCTTCGGCCTCCTCGACGACACCCAGAATCGTTGCGTGATCCGACGAGATTTCTACCACGTCGCCAGCGTGCAGGCCCAGCGCTTCGAGGTCGCTGGGGTTCATGAACGCCGGGTTGTAGCGATGGTTGCGCACCAGCTTCGGTATGTCCCGACCGGAGGAGTTGTACACGTCGTTCATACGCCGGCTCACCAGACGATGGGTGAACGTCATGGCGGTCGCGTAGCCGCCGTGATCGGTCACCGGTTCCGACTGCACCTCCGCCAGGTCACCCATCATGAACGGGTTGCCGACGTCCAGTTTCTCTGGCCAGTCGGGAGACTTCGGCAGCACGGTGATGGAGGGGTCGCTCCAGATGTGTCCGTGGGGGTGCTGCTTCACCTCGTCCAGGGGGATTCTCGAGCCCCGGCAGAGCAATTCGAAGAGTTCGTCCGTGGTGGGGATTGATTGCATGTCCAGTCGTTCGCCGGCGAACGTCAGCTCGAGGCCCATGCGCTGGGCCAGGCCGTAAAACACCTGCCATTCTTCCAGCAGATCAGCGCCGCTGGGCGGGTCGACGATTGTCGGCTGGTACATGGCGTAAGGCTCTGGAAACCCGGTTGAAGCGCCGTAGAACCAGATGCCCTCGTTGGGCAGGCTGATGGCGGGGGCTTCCAGACCGAGCTTCGGTGGTAGCACATAGTCGGCCATTTTTGCCGTTGCGCTCATTTTGATGTCCAGAGACACGTTCAGTGCCAGAGCCTGCATGGCCTGATAGGTCTTCAGCTGATCGGGCCAGGCGGTCATCGGATTGCCGCCAATGCTGAACAGCGCCCTCACCTGGCCCTCTCCGGGCAGCAGGATCTCGTCTGCCAGCGCGGCAGCCGACAGGCCCCCGGCGTTGTCCGTGAGGTCGCGCACCCGCAGCTGCTCGCCGTAGCCCCACGCCGGGGGTTTCGGCTCCGCCTGTGCGCGTCCGCGCCGCTCGGGCAGCAGCACGAACGGGTTTGGCATTGGCTCGCCAGCGCGCAGCCAGCGGCCGCACAGCGTGTTGATCACCAGCACCAGATATTCCGAGAGGGTGCCGCGTGGTGCCATGTTGGGCCCCGTTCCCGCGGTCGTCATGCCGCGCTGGGCGCTGGCGAAGGTGCGGGCCGCCGCCAGCAGCAAGTCTCTTGGTACGTCTGCCCGCCGGGATACGTAGGCCGGGGTGAAGGGCGCCACGGCGGTCCGTAGCGCGTCGAAACCTTCGACTTCCGCCTCGATGAACGCTGCGTCGTAGCGTTCCTCCTCAATGATGATGTTGGCAATACCCGCCAGGATCGTTGGGTCCTCGCCGGGTTTGCATTGCAGGTGAATGTGCGCTTTCTCGGCGCATTCGGTACGCCGCGGATCGATGACGATGAGCTTCATGCCACGCTTGAGGGCATCGTGCAGGCGCTTGCCCGGGTTGTACTGGGGGATGCCTCCCCATTTGGAGACCACTGGGTTGGCCCCCACGAGCATCCAGGCGTCGGAATCCGCAAAGGCCTGGGGCCCGGCGTGCCAGCGCCCATGCAGGGCAACGGCCACGGGCTTGCCGGGCTGATCGATGGACCCGGATACGAAACGCATTGGCGAGCCCAGCGCATCCATGAATGCGTTTGCCATGGCGCCGCCGGCCGGGTAGGGGAAGGCGTAGGTTGCTGCGTAGGTGGCGACGCTGCGGGGTCCGTGCTGATCGACCAGTTCGGTGAGACGTTCTGCGATTTCGTCCAGCACGGCGGCTGACGCCATGGGGTCGTGACCATTGCCAGACCGCTTCTGCGGCTGCAGAAGGCGCTCCGGATTGTAGTGTTGAGCAGGCAGCTGACGGCCTTTGACGCAGGTGTAGCCGTGATACAGTGGGTTTTCACGGTCGCCGATGATCTTGACGGCTCTGCCGTTTTCCACGGTTACCTTGATGCCACAGAAAGCGTGGCAGAAGCGGCAGATGGCATAGTGCTCGTCTGGCGCTTTAGGCTCTTCTTCAGGCATGGCGTTGCGTCTCCCCTGTCAATGACGATCGCTGATGGACCCTGACATCCCGTTCGTCGCTGACGGTACGATGATAGGCGGATGCTGACAAGCCTGAAGCAGGTGTCCGCCCGGCTGCGCCTTGGGCTAGAATGCTGTCTGTTACGTGTTCGTCTGTTGGGAGGGAACCATGAGTGAGCTCGAGGCATATAACCTGTTCGACCAGGAAACCCGGGAGTGTCCTTTCCGTTACTTCCAGACCATCCGCCGGGAGCAGCCCGTCTACTTCATGCAGGAGCTCGGCGCCTACTACGTGAGCCGCTACGAAGACCTGCGTTACGTCAAGAAGCACCCGGAGATCTTCTCCAACAACATCTTCGAGTACGGCGCTCAGCGTGGGGGGGTGGAACGCAACATCGCCGAAGAGTACCGGGCGGAGCATGGCTGGAAGCGGGTGTCGACCCTTCAGCGCACGGATCCGCCGGTTCACACCAAGTATCGCAAGCTTATCGATCAGGCGTTTTCGGTGCGGCGGGTGCGGGGCATGGTCGATTACGTGGAAACCATGGTCAACGATCTCATCGACGCCTTCATTGACAAGGGCGAATGCGATTTCATGTGGGAGTTTGCGATTCCGCTGCCGTGCACGGTGATTGCCGACCAGCTCGGCGTGCCGAGAGATCGAATCTGGCAGCTGAAGGCGTGGTCCGACGCCATGCTCGCCCCCGGCGGCGGTTTCGTTGATGAAGCGGCGGCCCTGAAGTGTGGCCAGCTGGTGGTGGAGGCGCAGAAGTTTTTTTCCGAGGTCATGGACGCCCGACGGGAATCCCCCCGCAACGACATCATCACGGATCTGGTTAATGCCAGGGTCCGTGACGAGGAGGGCGGTCCCGAGCGGCCGCTGGACATGTATGAGCTGCAGGATCTGCTGGATCAGCTGCTGACCGGTGGCAACGAGACCACCACCAATGCCATCGGTTCCGCCATGATGCTGCTGCTGCAGCGCCCGGGGCTCATGGACAAGCTGCGCGGCGACCAGAAACTGATACGCAACTTCGTGGAGGAATCGCTGCGCTTCGAGACCCCGGTTCTACATCTTTGGCGGGTTACCACGCAGGACACGGAGCTCGGCGGCGTCAAGATTCCCAAAGGCTCAAGCATTGCCCTGGGATACGCCTCCGCCAACCGCGATGAAGCCGTGTTCGACGAGTCGGAGACCTACGACATCGCCCGGGCCAAGCCCGGTGCCCATCTCGCCTTCGGCTCGGGTCCCCACCACTGTCCCGGTGCCGCGCTGGCGCGCCAGGAAATTTACTCGGCATTCACCATTGTTCTGAACCGACTGGAAAACATCCGCGTGAAGGACCCGAACGACAGCTTCGAGCACGTGCCCTCGAGCTTCCTTCGCGGTCTGGCCCACCTGAACATCGAGTTCGACGTCCGCAATCGGGAACGTTACCTGCCGGACGCCTCGGCCTTCTAAATAGCCTGCCGGCGCAGCTTGCGGCGCCGCTCGAGGTAAACGGTCTGGTCCATCGCTTTGAAAGCAGGTTGCCTTCATCGGGAAACGGCACGAACACCTACCAACATCCCGCGACGAACGCAGCGCCCGCAGTCGACATCTCAGGCGGGCTATTCAGGAGCCGCGCTTGAAGGTTGGCGTCATCTGCGGTCGGTGGATGGGGAAGGGTTCCTTGTCGCGGTAGTACTCGGCAAGCTCGTCCGCGGTCCACGGCTCGTCCTTGAAGCTGACGTAGTGCTCAGTGGGGTGGCTCCACAGGGCCGTCTTGCGGCCGTTGCAGGACAGGCACTGACCGTTCAGGTGAGCGGCCGCGTCGCTGGCCAGCCAGACCAGGCCCTGAGCAACTTCTGCAGGCTTGCCGAAGCCCATGTCGGCGGGGGCCGGGGCCGCTTCGCCGCGCTGCTCGGCCGCCGCGTTCGCGCGTTCGAAAACAACCTGAGTCATGTCGGTCTCGGCTACCGGCCACATGGCGTTGGTGCGGATGTTGAATTTGGAAAACTCCAGAACCGCGGTGCGCAGCAGCCCCATCATGCCGGCTTTGGCCGCGGCGTAGTTGCCCTGGCCAAAGCCGCCGGACAGCCCGGAAGCAGAGATGATCTGGATGATCTGGCCGCCACTCTCGCGCATGGCCAGCGCGGCGTGCTTGGTGCATGAGAACGCGCCCCGCAGGTGCACGGCGATGACCTCGTCAAATTCCTCCACCGTCATCTTCATGAGCGTCCGATCGCGCACGACGCCGGCGTTGTTCACCATGACGTCGATGCCGCCGAAAGCCTCGACGCAGCCTGCCACCAGCGATGCGCAGACGGCCTCCTCGGCTACGGAGCCGGCGATGGCAACGACGCGGCCACCGCTGTCCCGAATAGTCTGCTCCACCTCGGCCAGGGCTTCCCGGTTGGTTCCGTTGATGACCACCGATGCGCCCTCAGCGGCGGTCGCTATGGCGAAAGCCCGGCCGAGACCGCGGGAGGATCCGGTTATGACGATGCGTTTGCCTTCCAGTCGTGACATGGTATTTACTCTGCGTTGCACGGATATGAATATGCATTCTGCCACGGATATAGCGGGCTGCCATGGAATTGGCAATCTGTAAAAGAGAGGAGACGTTGGCATGAATGGGGAGATCCATAAGGGGAGGAAGCTATGACGCATGAAACAGGCAGGGTGCCTAGCGCAGCCGAGGTCGCAGACCGGCTCGCGATCTTCGACGTGCTGGCACAGCACAGCCGTGGGGTGGACCGGGCCGATGGTGACATTCTGAAGACGGCCTACTGGCCAGACGCCACAGTCGCCTACGGCAGCTTTAATGGCAACGCCCACGAATTCTGCGACATCCTGCCCGGGGCAATTCGTGGTTGGGCGCGTACCCAGCACGCTGTCTCCAATATCGCCGTGGACCTGCGAGGCGATGAGGCCCGCGTGGAGAGCTATGTTACGGCGTATCACTACCGCGAGAACGACGAAGGGCCCGACGTGGAAATGACCTACATCGGCCGTTACCTGGATCGCATGCACAGACGTGATGGCGTCTGGAAGATCAGCCACCGGCAGGTGGTGATGACCTGGAATCAGAACGCCGACGCGACGGCGATCTGGAGCGGCCCGCCCTTCGAGGGCCTTGCCGTTGCTTCACGGCACCCGGACGACCCGCTGTACGCGCTGCTGAACTGAGGCTCGGGAACCTCGCCGTATCTCGCCGGCTCAGCGGGTGAGGGTTTCCACGACCTCCACCATGATCCCGAGGCTTGGCGAGGTGTCCATGTAGGCGAAGCGTATGCCCTGGTAGGCCCCGCAGAATGCGGTGGGAAACCCCATCTCCGCATAGCGGGCAACCTCGGCGTCGTAGTCTGCTGCATGCACGGCGACGTGATGCAGGCCGCCGCTTCCCGCCTCGAAGAGGTCCCGGTAGCAGGACGGAACCGCGTTTTTCTGCTCGATCAGCTCTATCTGAACGTTGCCGGCTTCCGCCGTAGCCACCTCGATTTCGACGTCGGTGGGTTCGCCCCGGTATAGCGGCTGGTCGATCACGATTCTGGGCAGCACTGTGAACGGGCCTACCCTCAGAATCTCCGTCCACTGGGCCATAGCCGCCGCCAGGTCGGGTACCACGTAGCCCATCTGGGTGATGTCCAGGCCTCTGGGCAGGAGGAGTTCGGTGGGCTCAGCCACCAATCATTTTCCGTTCTTCGGCGATGCACGCCTGAAACGAGGGCAGGTCCATCATCCGTTTGAGATAGGCGGACAGTCTTGGCCAGCGCTTCTCGTCCGGTTCGAAGCCGCAGTGCTGCATATTGACGAAAGACGTGGTGGTTGCGATATCGGCGATGGTCAACCGGCCTTCCACCAGAAACGGCTTGTCACCTATCTGCCCTTCGAGATAGGTGAAGGGGCGGGGCAGGCGGTTTTCCAGGGTGTCGTGGGCTTTGTCCATATCCGGTTCCTGGCCTTGCATACGGGCTACCATCACCGGCCGGAAAATACCGAAGCCGATTGACGAGGCCAGTTCCGAGTCCGCGTATTCCTCGAACCACAGGGCTTCGCCCCGCGCCAGCGGTGCTTCGGGAATGAGTCGGTGCTCGGGATGCATCTGATCAAGAAAGGCACAGATGACCGAGGAGTCCGGCAGGTAGCGGCGGGTCCCGTCGTCGTCCTCGATAACCAGCACGGGTATCCGTTTCAGTGGGCTGATTTCGGTAAACCCCTCGGGCGGATCAAAAGGGCTCACAGGTTCGAGCTCGTATTCGATGCCTTTCTCGGCGCAGAAAACGCGGACTTTGCGAACAAACGGGGACATCTGTGATCCCAGAATTCTGTACTTCATGTGCTTCGCTCTTCTTGCAACCGGGCTGGGATTATTTACGGGGTCGCCGGCCGCGTGCAAGCGCGGGTGCAAGCGCGGGTGCAAGCGCGGGTGCAAGCGCGGGTGCAGCGCGGGTGGTTCGCCGGGTCCGCGCACGCTATCTTGTCGGGCTTTGGCGAGAAATCAGGAGCAGCAGCCATGGCGGACTTCCCCCTTCCCAACTTTTCCACCGATCTCTCCGGACAGGTCGCCCTGATTACCGGAACCACTTCAGGTCTCGGTCGCCGGTTCGCCCTGGTGCTGGCAAAAGCCGGTGCTGATGTGATCGTCACCGGGCGGCGGGAGGAAAGGCTGGCGGAGCTGGCGAACGAGATCGAGGCGCTGGGGGTCAAGTGTCTGCCCCTGCGTCTCGACATGACCGATACCGAGAGCATTCTTTCTGTGGTTCAGCAGGCGGAGGCGGCTCTGGGGACCGTTACCATACTGGTCAACAACGCGGGTATCCCCGATGCCCAGCGCGCACATAAGATGTCTCTGGGGCTCATCGACAGCGTTTTCGACACCAATCTTCGCGGGCCCTATGTGCTGTCCTGTGAGGTAGCAAGGAGACTCATTGACCAGAAGAAGCCCGGTCGCATGGTGAACATCTCATCCATTGGCGCCTTCAACTATTCCGGTCAGGGCGCCGCCCTTTATTCCATCACCAAAGCCGGCGTCAACCGCATGACCGAGGCGCTGGCGGTGGAGTGGGCCCGTTTCGGTATCAACGTCAACGGCATCGCGCCGGGCGCGTTCTCTTCGGAAATGATGGACGGTATGCTGGAGCGCATGGGAGATATCTCTCAGCACTTCCCGCGAAAGCGTATCGGTGATCCGGCGCAGATGGACAGCACCTTGCTCTATCTGGTGTCTCCCTCTTCTGATTTTGTGACAGGAACCGTCATAAAAATTGACGATGGGCAGGGTCCTCGCTGAGTTCCGCCGCTGAAGCCGCTTGCACCGTGGGAGCGTTCCCCGGCTGGTTCGTTTCCGCGCATTGTCGTAATGACCGCCAACGCCATGGCGTGGGATCGGGACATGTGCCTGGAGGCGGGCATCGATGACTACGTGGCGAAGCCTGTGAGGATCGAAGACTTGCAGAAGCGGATCGATGCGGTGCGCGCCAGTCTGTTACGTGCCCGCGGCGAAGAAGACCAGGAGGGTCATGTCTTCCTCGATCTCGAAAAATGAGTGGGTCTCTGTGGCCCGGACATAGAGTACCGAGCCAGCTTTCACTTCCTGAGCTTCTTCACCGATCTTGAGCGTCGCCCTTCCGGACAGGACGTAGTACACCTCGTCCTCGTCGTGGGGCGTCTGCATATCCGTAGCGCCCTTTTGCAGGTGGTAGATCCCACAGGACAGAGCTGGCGCGCGCAGAAATTCCTTATATTCGACAGGTGCTCCGGTCAGCTTGGCCCGCAGCTGCTCCATGCTGAAAACCTGCCATGCTTGTTCGCTCATAGTGATCGGCTTCTCAAAATTCTCTTCCGTCCGCTGATCATCGCAGGTATGCGGGCGCCAAGTCCAACGCCCGGGGAGGGCTCATCTAGACTGAAGCTGTAACCCAGGAGACTGCAGTTTTGCGACTATCGGCGGCCGCCCTGACGCGACGTTTTTCCATTGCCATCGCGCTCAGCTGGTCCCTGCCGGCGATTCTGAGCCTGTCCTTCCTCGAGGTGGCCGAACTGCCGCCCCGGTTCTCGGGACTCGGCGATCTTGGTTGGCTGAGCTACGGCTACTGCGCTCTGGCGCTGGTCGCAGTGATGCTTACGCTGCGACGCGCGATGGTTTCCGCTATTGCCGACCAGGCTGTGCCGGATGCGGCTGACCAGCGTTTCCGCGGTCTGGGTCGGTTGGCACTTCTGACTGTTATCCTGTTTTTCTCACAGTTACTGGTCGGCGCTGCTGTGGTCATGCTGGATGCGGGCCTGCCCTGGGATGCCGCCCCGTCTGGCGTGCTGCTTTTTCTTGGCCTGCTCGGGCTGCTGGCGCTGGTAATCCTGACACCCCTCTACGTGTACTGTCATGGGCTGTTCGGCGAGTTCTTCGGCCCCCACCTGGGGAGCAGGGCGATCATGCCGATATCGCTGGGCGTGGTCGCTGTGGGTATGGGCGTGTGCGTGGTCGCCGCCGGTTTCGGCCCGCTCTATCAATTCATCGGAACCGGGGCGATCCCGCCGGCGCTGCTGCTGGTCTCGGGTGCTCAGACCGGGTATGCGGCGCTGGTGGCGTTCATCGCCTATCGTAGCCAGACTCAGAGCCTGCAGCCGCTGGAACGCCTGCTGGCTGTGCATCGTGTCCAGGATCGCGCCAACCTGCAGGAGATCAGCGCGCGTAGTCTGGATGAGATAGGCGTGTTCACCAGCCAGCTGAGGGATCAGCTGCTTGCCCGGCTCGACTACGAACAGGAACTCGAAGCCAGCGAAGCCCGCACCCTGATGTTTGCCGAGGCGGCTTCAGACTACTTTTACGAGATTGATGAGGATTTGAACTTCAGCTTTATCTCCGAACGCTTTGAAGAGCTGACAGGGATACCCGGCACGCTGATCCTAGGCCGGTCTGCGCTCAGCTTGGGCAAAGCCAATGTGCGTGCGGAAGCCCAGCGTCATCTGGACGACCTGCGGGCGCATCGGCCCTACCGCAACTATCGTTTCTCGATTCCCACTCGCAATGGCGGCAGCCTGCATCTGCAGATCGGCGGGCTGCCGGTTTTCGATGGCGAAGGGCGTTTTCGTGGCTATCGGGGAACGGGCACAAACGTCACGGACCATGTCGAGGCGCAACAGCAGCTGATCAGAAAAGAGACCCAGCTGGCCCAGGCGCAGAAGATGGAGGCGGTGGGGCAGCTTACCGGCGGTCTGGCTCACGAGTTCAACAACTTACTCACCATCATCATGGGTAATGTGGAGCTGGTGCTGGGGCAGGCGGATGCCTCGGTGTCAGGGCGTCGCTACGCCAGCGCTGCGCTGGATGCGGCTCAGCGCGGCGCGCTGCTGGTGCAGCGTCTGCTGGCGTTTTCCCGGCGTCAGTCGCTGAACCCTCTGCCCATTCAGCTAGACGTCCTGGCCGCGGGTATGGAGGACTTGCTCCGGCCTGCGCTTGGGGAGAACGTTGTTCTCGAGCTGGGCATCGAATCTGCATCCACGGTCTGCATGGTAGACAGGGGGCAGCTGGAGCAGGTGTTTTTGAATCTCGCGACCAACGCACGGGATGCAATGCCGAACGGGGGGCGCCTGCAGATTGTGCTTTCTGACCTGGACGTGGTTGCGGATGACACTTGCAGGCTGGCACCCGGGTCGTACGTCCGCATTGAGGTCAGCGACACGGGGACGGGCATTCCCGAGGATCAGCTGCTGCATGTATTTGAGCCGTTTTTCACGACCAAAGACCCGGGTGCAGGCTCCGGGCTGGGGCTCAGCATGGTCTACGGCTTCGTTACCCAGAGCGGCGGCCGGGTTTCTGTTGCGAACAGGGTCGGCGGAGGCGTGCGGGTAGAGATACTGCTACCCGCGGTCACGCGGGTGGACGACGAGATCCCGATGGAAAGGCCTTTTTCCGCCGGTGGCGACGGCCGTCAGCTGTTGGTGGTGGAGGACGACCCGGCGCTTAGTCAGCTGGTGACCCACAACCTCAACGATCTCGGCTACCAGGCGGTCGCGGTCAGACAGGGGCAGCAGGCAATGGAATTTCTTGACCGTCATCCGAACGTCGGTCTGGTGCTTTGCGATGTGGTCCTCGTCGGCGAGCATTCGGGCCTGGATGTGGCGCGGCATCTGGCGGAGACCGGCCACGGGGCGCGGATACTGCTCATGTCGGGTTACGCGGAGACCGAGATCAAGCGCCAGGCGCCGCTGCGGGACGGCATGCCGCTGCTGCACAAACCTTTTCACCGGCGCCAGCTGGCGGAACGAGTTGCCGAGGTGCTGTCTCAGACAGGGACGGCAGACCGGCGCCGCGCCAGTTGTTGACTGCGCCTGGGGCGCTCGTTCCCTGTGATATGCTTCTGCGCTCATGCGTGTTAGCAGGAGAGCATTTTCAATGAGCAGAATCCACTTGCTGGAGGACGACCAGCTTACCCCGGAAGCACGAAAGCAGGTTCACGCGGTGGAAGCGTCGGGGGCTGACGCGTCGGTTCTGCGCGCGGTGGGTCACCGCCAGGAAATGTTTGACCAGTACTTCAAGTTTTATTATCCGGCCCACCAGGGCGGGGTGGTCGAGGCGGATCTCAAGGAGCTGGTGAGACTCAAGATTGCACGTCTCAACGACTGCTTCACGTGACTGAATGCGCGCTTTCCATCGGCGATGGAAAAAGGCCTGACCGAAGAAAAGATCAGCGAGCTCGATGGCGAGGGGGGCGGCTTCAGCCCGCGCGAACGACTGGCCCTGGCCTATGCGGAAAAGCTCGCGGTGGATCACCACAACATTGACGATGCGTTTTTCGGGCAGCTGCGCAGTGAATTCGACGACGCGGAAATTCTGGAGCTCGGGATGATGATTGGCCAGTACATCGGTTTCGGCCGGCTTCTGAAAGTTCTCGATCTCGAGCCCCGCTTCTGTCCCACTGACGGCTGAGATGAACCTGCTCGAGGCCTTCAAGGCGCAGTGGTCCCTGCGTCCGTGGTGGATGAATCTGATATTTGGGTTCTGTCTCTACATGACCTTCATTTACATGCCCTTTGACCTTTTCTGGAAGCCGGTTGCCGAAGACGAAGAGATCTGGTTCGGCTTCACGCTGCGTGGCTGGTGGGCCAAGGCGACGGAACCCCTGCACTGGCTGATCTACGGCGCGGGCGCCTATGGCTTCTGGAAGATGAGCCGGTGGATGTGGCCCTGGGCTGCCGTGTACGCGGCTCAGGTAACCGTCGCCATGCTGGTATTCAACCTGGTCGACCCGGAAGGCGGTGGGCTGGTGGCCGGCCTCATCGCCGGAGCCATCTTCCTGTTGCCTACGGTGGCGCTGTGGCGGGCACGGGGACGGTTTCAGGTTTCGAGGGACGCTGTCATTGCGCGGGAGGTCGCTGATGAGTGAAAGACGGGTCGCCATTGTGGCGCCGCTGCGCACCCCCGTGGGTCGTTTTCTCGGCGCGCTGCAGAGCCTGCCGGCTGAAACTCTGGCCGCCACGGTCATCCGGGAAGTCGTAGCCCGTAGCGGCATCGATCCTCGGCGCATTGAGGACGTGGTGTTTGCCCAGAGCTACGCCAACAGCGAAGCGCCCTGCATCGGACGCTGGGCGGCTTTGGCGGCGGACCTGCCCATCGAGGTGCCGGGATTTCAAGTGGACCGACGCTGTGGCGGCGGCCTGCAGGCGGTCGCCAACGCTGCGATGATGGTGCAGACCGGAGCAGCAGACGTCGTGCTGGCCGGCGGTGTCGAGAGCATGAGCAATATCGAGCACTACACCACCGCCATGCGTGGCGGCAGCCGTTCCGGCAACGTCACCTTGTACGATCGTCTCGATCGGGGACGGGAGCGATCTCAACCCGAGGACCGATTCGGTGCCATATCCGGCATGATCGAGACAGCGGAGAATGTGGCGATCGAGCATCAGATTTCCCGCGAGGCCGCCGACGAGTATGCCGTGCGCTCTCATGCGCGGGCGCACGCGGCGGCAGTGAGCGGCAAGTTCAGCGACGAGATGGTTCCCGTCTCGGTGCCGCAGCGACGGGGTGAAGCTGTGGTAGTGGATCATGACGAGGGTATTCGAGCGGATGCGAATTTTGAAAGCCTGGCGAAGCTGAGCCCTTTGATGCCCGGCGGCGTGGTCACCGCGGGTAACGCCAGCCAGCAGAACGACGCGGCCGCCGCCTGCCTGCTGGTGGCCGAGGACAAGCTGGCAGAGCTGAATCTGGAACCCATGGGGTACTTCATTGCCTGGGCGGCTGCTGGGTGTCATCCCGCCACCATGGGTATGGGCCCCGTTCCGGCGGTGGCGCGCCTGTTCGCGCGCACGGGCATGAGCTGGGACAGGCTGGACCTGGTAGAGCTCAACGAGGCTTTTGCCTGTCAGGTTCTGGCGGTGCTCGAGGGCTGGGGCTGGCGGGATTCGTCGCGTCTAAACGTCAACGGCTCGGGTATCTCCCTTGGCCATCCCATTGGCGCCACCGGGGTGCGCATTCTTACCACGCTCCTGCACGAGCTGAAGCGGCGGCAGGCGCGCTTCGGGTTGGAAACCATGTGCGTGGGCGGAGGGCAGGGCATCGCCGCTCTGATCGAAGCGGCCTGACGGTCGGCGCAACAGAACGGGCGAGCCGCGGCTCGCAGTCCGGGGCTCGCAGTCCGGGGCTCGCAGTCCGGGGCTCGCAGTCCGGGGCTCGCAGTCCGGGGCTCGCAGCGTACGCCCAGGTTTCAGTGGTGGCTGCGGCGCTCGATCACCAGCACCTCGTAGCGACCTGAAGGACCGACGAACGACGATGCGGCCCAGGAAGTCAGGCTCACGACGAGACTGCCGAAGAGCGCGGAAAAAAATCCCTGCACCTCAAAGCCTTCCAGCAGCCATGCCACCATGGCAAGCATGCCGGCGTTCACCACCAGCAGGAATCCGCCGAGGGTCAACAGCGTGATAGGCAGCGTCATTAGCACCACCAGGGGCCGGACCAGAGCGTTGACGATCCCCAGCCAGATTGCAGCCCAGAGCAGCGCAGCGGTGCTCCGCGCTTCCACGCCGGGGACGATGACCGTGGCAAGCCAAAGCCCCACGGCGATAATGAGCACTCGAAAAATAATGCCGACCATGAGCGGCAGTTTAACCGACTGAGCAGCAAAGGAGTTACGAGTATGAACGTCACTGAAGCCGTCAGGTCGCGCAGATCCATCCGGGCGTTTCTCGACACGCCGATAGATGCCGATAAGCTGCGTCGTCTTCTGGAAACGGCATCCCGAGCGCCCTCCGGCGGCAATGTGCAGCCTTGGCGCGTGTTTCTGCTGCAGCGCGATGCAATGGACCGCTTCCGGTCGTTCCTCGGCGGGCGTTCCGGGCGGGAGGCGCCGGCCTATCAGATATATCCTGAGGGGCTGACGGAACCCTACCGCAGCAGCCGCTTCAAGGTTGGGGAGGATATGTATGCGCTGCTGGGAATTCCTCGGGAAGACAAAGCTGCGCGCTTCAGCTGGATAGCACGCAACTTCGATTTCTTCGGCGCCCCCGCCGGGTTCTTCTGTTTCGTAGATCGACAGATGGGGCCGCCTCAATGGTCTGATCTGGGCATGTTCCTGCAGACCTTCATGCTCCTGGCGCGGGAAGCTGGACTGGACACCTGTCCCCAGGAAGCCTGGGCTATGCGGGCGGAGAGCGTGGCCGAGTTTGTCGGCGCCGGGCAGGAACTCATGCTTTTCTGCGGCATGGCCATCGGCTATCGCGACCCGGGTGCTGCGGTCAATCAGCTGGTATCCGACCGCGAGCCACTGGACGTCTGGCTGAAGGAGCTCTAGTCATGAGGTTGCAGGCCGGGCTGCGACCCTGCGCCAGGTTCAGCGGGTCAGCGGCAGCCAGGCGCTGAGGGCTACGATCAGGAGCGCGGTCAGGCGAATGCGCAGCGGCAGATACCAGTTGGGGTAAACCTGGTCCCGGCGCTCCAGGCTCTCGTAGGCCAGAAACAGGGCGAAGCCCGTGATCAGCACGGTGAGGGTCGCCATTACCGGCAGCAATAGCGCGGCAACCGCCCAGAGGCTCGGAACTATGCTGGCGACCAGTCGGCGCAAGCGGATCCGCGGGCTCGCGCTGCGCATCGCCAGACCCCACTGAATGCCGCCTAGAAACGACAGAATCACGGCCGTATAGAGCAGGGCCACCCGCAGCAGCTGGCCGGTTCGTTCCGGCGAGATCCAGGCCAGCAGCGCCAGCGCGGGAAGGGGTGTCCAACCCAGATAGCCCAGTATCTGCGCGTACCGGCGCAACCAGGGTTCGTCCTGTAGTGCCGGAACCTCAGGCCGGTTCGCAGATGGGTCGTCCATGGATGCCGCGTGCCCACAATCCAGGGGGCAGCTTACCCGTAAATTGACTGGCTCATACAGGCGGCCTATAAAACGGTTCGGCTCAGCCCTCCGATCTAGAGGTTCGGCGCCGTCAAGGGATCGGAATGGACGTGGGTTAATACCGGGGACAAATGGGGGAGACGCAGATGGGCGATGACAATTCAGAAGTGCTGGTAGAGGATCGGGGCCACGTTCGATGGCTGAAGCTGAACCGACCGGAGGCGATGAATGCCATCACCGGCGATATGCTCTCGCAGCTGAACGATGCGCTGAAAGCGGCAGACGATGCCCCCGACGTACGTGTCGTGGTGCTGACCGGGGTCGGCCGCGCGTTCTGCGCCGGGCTGGATCTGAAGCAGGCTGCCCGGGGTGAAGGCATCGGCGGCGCGGGGCTGGCCTCGGCCGGAGCCCGCCACTACTCGACCCGCGAGATCTGCACGGTGACCCTGCAGCGCATGGACACACCGGTCATCGCTGCCATCAACGGAGCTGCCGCCGGTTACGGTCTCGATCTGGCCCTGGGCTGCGATATGCGGCTGATGTCGGAAAAGGCGGTTCTGATGCCCGGGTTCGCTCGAATGGGCGTAATCCCCGAGAGCGGTGGCACCTGGTATCTGCCGAGGTTGCTGGGCTGGGCTAAAGCCTGCGAGATCTCCATGCTCGGCGATCCGCTCAACGGTGCCCAGGCGGTGGCCTACGGCCTTGCCAACAAAGCGGTGCCGGGTGAGGCGTTGGAAGCGGAAGTCAGCGCCTGGGCGGAGAAGATAGCCGGGAACGCGCCCTTAGCGATAACGGAGATAAAAAGGTTGTTTCGTCATGGGCTTACGCAGGATTTCGAGAGTCATTCGCACCATGTCCTGATGTCGGTTCTGAATCTGTTCAAGTCGGAGGACTTTCGCGAGGGCGTGCAGTCGTTCGCAGAGAAACGGCCACCGTCATTCAAAGGTCGATGACAGGCTGACCAATTCGTCGCGCTCGGAATTGTCCGCTGTTTCAGTACAATGTCCGCCCTAAATTTTCTCGTGCGCCATCCATCTGCGTGCGCGCGCTCGTGCGACCGCCCTTATGGTGCTTTCGATAACCTGTACGGAGTGTTGAGTTCTCATGGAAAATGTCTACATCGTTGAAGCGGCGCGCAGCCCCATTGGCAAGCGCGGCAAGGGGCTGGCGGGATTGATGCCAGCCGACCTGCTGGGCAAGGTGCAGAAAGCGGCCCTGGCGCGGTCTGGTATCGATCCGGCGAAAATCGGCCAGGTCATCGGCGGCTGCGTCTCTCAGGTTGGCGAGCAGTCATTCAACATCGCGCGCATCGCCTGGCTGTCGCAGGGGCTGCCCATGGAAGTTGCCGCCACGACGGTGGATTCCCAGTGCGGGTCGAGCCAGCAGGCGACCTCCATGGGCGCGGCCATGGTGGCTTCCGGGATGGAAGACCTGGTGATGTGCTGCGGGGTGGAGATGATGACCCGTGTGCCGCTGGGCTCCAACATGAAGGACGGCGTGCCCATGGGTGAGAGCTACATGTCCCACTTCCAGCCCACCAGCCAGTTTCAGGGTGCTGCCATGATCGCCGAGGAGTACCAGATTACCCGCGGCGATACCGACGCCTTCGGGTTGAAGAGCCAGCAGAACGCGCTCCGGGCCTGGGAAGAAAATCGATTCGATCGCGAAATCGTGCCGATTGAGGCCCCGGTGCTGGATAAAGAGGGAAAG
>JAHEEG010000221.1 GCA_024640825.1 Gammaproteobacteria bacterium | reverse complement strand
ATGCTCGCCATACTCGATGACGCCGGCGAGGTGGTGAATACCCTGGCGCTGGATTTTTTCCGGCAGTATTACGTTGCCTGACTGAGCCCCAACTTCAAGTTCAGCGCAGCTCGCGGAAAAACTCCTGCAGCTCGTTCACCGTCAGGTCGGGCACTTCGGCCGCGCCGAAGTGGCCGCCCCGAGGCATCACCGTCCAGCGCCGCAGGTCGCAATGTTGCTCGGCAACTTTTCGTGGCATGTGCACTACGTCTTTGGGAAAGACCGCGAAACCGGTGGGTGCCTGAACTTCCGGTTTGCGGTCGTGCACCAGCGGCCAGGGGTGATTGAAGTGCTCGTAATAAAGGCGCATGGCGCTGGTGAAAGCTCCGGTACACCAGTACAGGGCAGCAGTCGTACATAGATGGTCGCGGCTGAAGGCGGATTCCAGATCGCCGTTGCAGTCGCTCCAGTTACGGCGCCGCTCCCAGATCCAGGCCGCGGTGCCCACCGGCGAATCGGCCATGGCATAGGCCAGGGTCTGAGGGTCTGTCGAGTGTACGGAGATGTGGCTGGTGATGGTTCGCAGGGACTCGGCATCCCGCTCGTGCATCCACTGCTCGTCCTCGGCGTAGTCGGCGGCGGTGATTTTTCCCCGGTCGACGCCTGGCAGCATGGACAGCGCCAGATGCACACCGATGAGCTTGTCCGCGTGGGCGTGCCCGAGCTGGCCGGTAACGAGCGCGCCCCAGTCGCCACCGTGGGCCGCAAAGCGATCGAACCCGCAGACGTCTTGCATCAGGGTAACCCAGGCATCGGCGATGACCGCCAGATTCACCCCGGCCCGCGGCATGGGACTGGAGAATCCGAATCCCGGCAGGGAAGGCACGACGACCTCGAAAGCGTCTGCCGGATCCCCGCCGTGGGCGGCTGGATCGGTGAGCGGTTCGATCACGTCTTTGAAGTCCCAGAAGGTCCAGGGCCAGCCGTGGGTCAAGATCAGCGGTGTAGGATTGGGCCCTTTTCCAGGGGCATGCAGAAAGTGCACCGGCAGGCCATCGATGTCGGCGCGGTAGTGGTCAAACCGGTTCATGGCGCTGGCCTCCGCCTGCCAGTCCCACTCGCTGGCCCAGTAGCCGACGATGTCTTTGAGCCACGCCTGGGGCACGCCGTACTCCCAGCTATCCTCGCCCACCTGCAGGGGCCAGCGGGTCTGCCGCAGTCTTGTCCGCAGATTGGTCAGCGTTTCTGGATCAAGGTCTATCTCGAACTTGGTTGCCCTCATGCGGTGTCCCTCAACGTAGCTTGGATTGTTCTCTCTTTTCACGGGCGGACGATGCGTGAGCCTGCGGCACGTCGTCCAGCGTGGCGACGATGGCGTTAAGCTCTGCCTGATCCTGGTCGGTTTCTACGGGAATGCTGACCTCGACCCGATCGACTATACCGTCGAAGCGCTGGCGCAGCGCCTTTGCCAGTTCGTCGTAGCGAGCTACCACGACCCACTGATCGAGCACGTCGTCGCTGACACGTTCGGCCATCAGTTGCCACTGCCGGTGCCGGGACAGTTCCGCCATCTCCTCGCACTGCTTTGTCAGCCCTGAATCCTCGAACGCGCGGCGGTAAGCTGGCGTGCTCATGTAGAACGCCAGGCGCTGTCGGGCCACCTCGCGCCGTCTGGCGAGTGTCGCATCGTCTCGCGCGGTGGCGATCAGCGGCTTCAGGCAGACCTGGAAAGCGCTCTGGTCTTCGGTGCGTTTGCGTTCGATCACGGGCAACAGCGCTTCGCCGATGTAGCGGGGCGTGCACACCGGGTGCAGCCGCACGCCGTCGGCCACTTCGGCGGCAATGCCACACATGTAGGGGTTCACCGCGGCGACCAGCACGGGTATTTCCGGGTGTGCCAGCGGCGGCGGGGTGAACAGCGGCACCGTCAGATTGAGTTTGTAGCGGTCGCTGGCAAAATCCAGCGGGGTCTCGTTCTGCCAGCTATCCCAGATGGCGCGGACCGCCCTCACGTAGTCGCGCATCCAGGGTCCCGGCGGGTGCCAGTCCATGCCGAAGCGGCGCACGACGTGCCCGCGCACCTGAGAACCCAGTCCCAGCTCGAAACGACCGCTGGACAGCCTCTGCAGCGTCCAGGCAGACATGGCTGTGATGTAAGGGCTGCGGGCGAAAGCTATGGCCACGGAGGTGCCAAGATGCACCCGGGTGGTGGCCTGGGCGGCCAGCGCCAGTACCTGGAAAGGATCGTCCTTGGTTTCTTCCATCAGGAGGCCGTGATAGCCGGCCTGCTCCACCCGCCGGGCGTCAGCTGCGACGCGCGTAAGGTCCAGGGCCGACTCCGGCTGCGCGAGCCCGGGGTCCAGTTTGCCCAGCGGCAACAGCGTCTCTGTTTTCATCGCCGTTGGCTCGGGGCTTTCACCGCCGGTAGCTCAAGCGTCCAGCTTGCCGCCCGCGGCTTTGACGGTGCTAACGTGCTGATCCAGCTCGCGAAGCACGTCGTCGAGCGGTGACGGCGGCACCCGGAGTATCATTCTGTCGACTTCCAGACGCTCGAAAATTTCAACGATTTTGCTGCTCGGGCCCATGCCGGTTACCGAAACGGATGGCGGCGGCTTGCCCGCTTCGGCAGCCAATCGGCGCAGTTCCGGTACCGATTCGACGAACTCGTCCAACGGTGTCTGCCGACCGCGCATCTCCTCGGGGATGGTCGGGACGACCACGGGCAGCCAGCCGTCGCAGTATCTCACGACGCGCCTCAGCACCCCGGGCCCGGCGCCGCCTATGATGATGGGCGGGTGAGGCTGGCTGGTCGGTTTCGGCCACTGCCATACCGGATCGAAATCTACCAGCGAACCATGGTATTCCGGCTCTTCCTCTGACCAGAGAACCTTCATGGCCTCCACCCGCTCGCGCATCAGGCGGAACCGGGTCGACGGGTCGGTGCCGTGGTTGCGCATCTCCTCCTCGTTCCAGCCAGCGCCGATGCCGAACAGGACGCGGCCGTTGGATATGCGGTCTAGGCTGGATATGGTTTTGGCGCAGTTTATCGGGTCGCGCTGGGTTACCAGACAGATAGCGGTGCCCAGCTTGATGCGCGAGGTTACCGACGCTGCCGCGGTCAGGGCGATGAAGGGGTCGAGCATTGAAGAGTAGGTTCTAGGGTCGAAGCCTGGAAACGGCGGCTGCGACGACTGCGGTATGTGGGAGTGCTCGGAAACCCAGAAGGAGTCGAACCCTCGCGCCTCCACCTCGCGCGCTACCTCCGCCGGACCGGCACTGCGGTCTGTGCTGAACATGCTGATGCCGAATTTCATACTGACTCTCCCCCTCGATGAACCCATAGCTTACCGTATCGTGCCCTACGAGTACTCGGGGCGGAACATTTCGTGCCACATCGGTTAGAGTGCGCATAACTTGGGCAACAGAGATTTGCGGGAGTCATGACGGACGATCTACCTCTGGATATCGCCAGCGTCGATCAGGTTCTCAGCACCGCCCGTTCCGTGCGGCGCAAGCTGGATTTCGACCGTCCGGTGGAGCCGGAGGTGCTTTTCGATTGCATTAACGTCTCTACCCAGGCACCCACGGGTCTCGGCGGTGAGAACTGGCGATTCATGGTTGTTACAGATCCGGCGCGGAAGACGCAGATTGCCGATGTTTATCGGAGCGTTCTGGCCGACCTGCAGCGGGCGCGCGGACTGGAAATCAAATCGACGCAGCGTTCGCTTGCCGACAGACTTCATGAGATACCCGCACTCATTTTTGTGTGCGCCATTGGTGAGCCTCCAGCCGATGAGGTGGCAGGGCAGGTGGCCTTCTACGGATCCATACTGCCGTCCGCCTGGTCGTTGATGCTGGCCCTGCGCGCGCGCAGTCTCGGTGCCACCTGGACCACTCTGTTGTCGTCCCGACAGGAGGACGTGAGTAGAATTCTGGAGGTGCCCGATGGCGTTACTCAGACCGTGATGCTGCCAGTGGCCTACACCAAAGGTGCCAAGATGCGTCGGGCGGAACGCCTGGACGCCAGAGAGGTGACGTTCTGGAATGCCTGGGGTAACCAGAAGCATCCTGGCTGAGAATTTTATCGCCTCCGCTAAGCGGCGAAGCGGATTTTCCCGCCGCGGAAAGTTGCCTGAATATACGAATGCGTGCTGATGGAGTGTCGGCATTCAGTTTCCACCCGGGTAGAGTGGGCTTCAGGGACGGGCCGGGAAGGAACGAGAACCATGAGCGATCTTTCACTGTCGACGGTGGCAAATCTTGCCGAGATCATAGGCGCGGGATCAATTATCACCGGCCTGATTTTTGGTTGGTTCCAGGTTCGAAATTTCCGATTGCAGCAGAGAAACGCTGTTGCCATCAACCTGGCGCAGACGTTTTACAATCAGGAGCTTGCGCATGCGCTCGCGTTGTTGCAGTCAATTCCAGATGGCGTAACCCTGAAAGAACTAGAGGAATATGGCGTGGAACATGTGAACGCGGCGATCACGGTAACCACCTCTTTCGAAACGATGGGGGTGCTGGTTTTCAAGCGGATCGCCGCTCTGGATCTGGTGCTGGATCTGGCTGGAGGCATCGTAGCCACCATGAACCGCAAGTTGCGAGTCTGGCAGAATGACATGAGAGAGACAC
>JAHEEG010000069.1:10076-17193 GCA_024640825.1 Gammaproteobacteria bacterium | reverse complement strand
CGGCTATTTCGAATGCTGGGCACGCTCCCGTTCAAACCGGGCGAACTCGCGGTGGAGGGGCGGTGATGGCCTGTAGCGTCATCTTCTGCAGGCCGAGTGAAAAGCGCGTGAAGCCGTATGAATTCGATCAGTCCGTTTTCTGACCCGGTTGTCGAGGGGCTATCGACCCCGCAATTGCAGCTGCGAGCCGTTCTAGAAGCGCGGACTCGGCGTCCACCAGCGCGGCGTAGCCGTCAGTGGTCAGCGGCTGCGTGTCGGTAAAACCGCGCTCGACGAGCACCGCTCTGTTGGAAATGTCGATCACTGTCCAGCTGGCGACCAGCAGCACGCTGCCATTCTCCGTACCGTGCAGCTGGTCGATGCGCGCGCTGATCTCGAGCTCGGTCCTGGCCGCGCCATCGCTGTGGCGGCGGACAGGCTCGCCAAGGGCGGCGGAGATTTCGCTGGCGAGAAAAGACCGCACGCTGCTACGCAGCGGTTCCGCCCACAGGTGATTGCGTGCCACCCTTATCGAACCATCGGCGTTGGCGATAACCAGCCCCGGCTGGTCAATATAGGGCGCCACGGAGAGGTTGCCAATTTCCAGGCGGGGTGGCGCATCGCTTGTTGTCGATTTGGTGTCGTGCGTTGAGCGCAGCAGATATTGGTTGCGTTCGGCTACCTGACCCGCACAGCCGGCGATCAGGATTAGGGCCATAAGACCAAGACGTTTCATTAACGGCGCGCCTCCGGTATCACATCGGCTTCTGATTTTGCAGGGAACAGGACAGAGTTCGGTTGCTCGGACAGCTGCCGCGTAAGCTCGGTCAGATTCTGTAGCGTCCTGTTCAGCTTGCTCATGGACGCATCGAGGTTCTGATAGAACGGGGAGTCCTGGGAGAGGCCATCGAGGACGCTGCGCAGTTCTATGATTGCGGCGTTGACCTCAACTGGAAGAGACTGGGCGGCATTGCTCTCGAGTATTGTATTCACCGATACCAGCGTTCTGGATAGTTCTGCCAGCGTCGTGTCCACGCGTTTTAGTGCCTGGTCGGCATCCTTCACCGTGGTCTCCAGTGGCAGGGCGTTGAACTTGGTGAGCAGCGCGCTGACCTGCTGCTCCAGCCGGCCGATGCCGGTTTCGACGGAAGGTATCACCGGATAACCCTCGAAGGTACCGAGCTCTTCTTTTGGCACGTCGGCATAGTAGTCAATCTCGATCAGCTGCTTGCCGGTCAGCAGGTTGCCGGTGGCAAGGCTTGCCCTCAGCCCGTTCTGAATTCCGACCGGAACGAAAGCCTCCAGTCTGTCGACAGACGCCTTTGTATCTGGAAGTTCAACCCTGCCCGGTTCGACGTAGAGCAGCACCGGAATGCTTCTTCCCGGTGAAAAGGGTTCCTCTGCAGCGTCCCCGAGCATGATGCGCTCGACGGCTCCTATTTGAATTCCTCGAAAGCTGACGGGTGCGCCCGGCGCCAGTCCGGCGAGAGATTGCTTGAAACGGGCCACATAGTAGGTTCTGTTTTTGTAGGGATTGTCCAGAATGTCGCGGTAGGCTCTGAACAGCTTGAACGTCGTGCCCGGTTCGACCGGGTCGCCGGTCGGCAGCCCGGGTGGATCGCCAAACGCAACGCCGCCGGTAAGCAGGGTTTGCATGGACCCGATGTGGAGCTCTACCCCGGTGGCGGAGGCGTCCAGAGAGATGCCGCTGCTGTTCCAGAAGCGGGTGGAGCTGTGCACCAGGGTGTGGAAGGGTGCGTCGATGAACAAGTCATAGGTGACGTTTTGCCGTTCGACGTCGAACCTGGTGGACTCAATGCGGCCAACTTCATACCCCTTGTAAAGCACCGCATCGCCCGTACCCACAGATGTGGCGGTGTCGGAGTAAAGCTCGAGTTTCAGCCCTGGGGCGCCTGCCTGAGTGAGTGGCGGCGCATCCAGACCTTCGAAGGTTCGCTGGTCCGGCTTGCCGGTGCCGGGCTCGAACTCGATATAGGCACCGGATACCAGGGTGCTGAGACCGCTGACGCCGCCGGCACCCACTCGGGCGCGAACGACCCAGAACAGGGTGTCGTCACGGAGCAGGGGTCTGGTTTTCGGGTCGAGCTTGAGCGTCGCGGTGATGCCCTTCAGGTCTTCGTTCAGCTGGATCTCCTCGAGCACGCCGACATCGACGTCGAGGATTTTCACTTTGGTCTTGCCGGCCTCCAGCCCGGAGGCGTTCTCGAACGATACTGTAACGCTCGGCCCTTCGTTCATCCAGGTGTAGATGACCATCCAGACACCGGCCAGCACGGCAACCACAGGGACGATCCAGATTGCTGAAAATTTACGGCCGCTGGTGACGGTCGGCTGCAGGTCACTCATGTTGGGCCTCCCGCTGGTCCCACATTATTCGCGGATCGAAGGACTCGGCGGCAATGATGGTTACGATGACGACGCCGGCAAATGCCATTGCGGCGCCTCCCGGCATGATCACTAGCAGGCCAGTAAGGTGAATGAGCGCGACCAGAATTGATACGACGAACACGTCCACCATGGACCACTTGCCGATCAGCTCCGTCATCCGATACGCGATGGTGCGCTGGCGTTCATTGCCCGGGGTACCCCGATTCAGTGTCCAGCACAGGTAGTATAGCGCCAGCATCTTGCCCAGGGGTACCATCACGCTGGCGATGAAAATGATGGCGGCGATAGGCACGGATCCCAGCTTGATGAGCAGTACCACGCCGCCCAGGATGGTGCTCTCCATCGGCTGTCCGAATTGCTCGGTGATCATGATCGGCAGCAGATTGGCAGGAATGTAGAGCACCGACGCGGTGACCAGCAGCGCGAACGTCCGCTGCAGGCTGTCGGCCTTTCGCACATGCAGAGCTTCGCCGCAGCAGGGACAGTGATGCAGCTCCTTGGGGGCCAGCTTCAGGCACAGATGGCAGGACGCTAGACCGTTCGCCGCTGCCGTCACGGTCTGGCTCATGCGGTATGCTCCCCCGTCCGGCTCAACGCTTCAATCTGTCGCCAGCATTGAAATCGGTCCAGATTTGAAATGGCCAGCACGAACAGGATGGTGAATCCGGCGTAGGCCCAGAATGAGATGCCCAGCACGACCGTTGCCATATGGGCGATCTTGACGAGGCTGACGATGACGCCGATGAGGAACACGTCCACCATGCTCCAGGCCTCGAGGGTATACATCAGACGCCCCAATCTGCGCGGCCACTCGCTTCGGCTGCCGCGGAGCAGCGAGCTCACCAGGATGAGCTGCAAAATCAGGACCGCGGTGGGGATGAGGATGATGAACGCAGCGACCAACAGCGCGAGGAACGGCATGCCGTTACGGTACAGCTCCAGCGCGGTCTGTGGCAGCGTCATCAGATTTTCGAAACCGCTTGCCTTGAACTGCATGAAGGGAAAGCTGCAGGCCACGGCCAGAGCGACGAGTGCCGCGATGTTGTAGGCGAGCGCACGCTCCAAACCGTCGCTGCGATAGCGGGTCAGAAACTGGCCGCAACGGGCACAACGTGCGGTCTGGCCATCCTGCAAACTGCTGACGTTGAACAGCATGTCGCAGGAAGGGCACGCGATGGAGGCGTTTGCCGCCCGGCCTGATGCTGTGGTCGAATCTCTCAGAATGTGTGCGCCTCAGGTTCTTCTATGATTTCCCGAAGGGGAAAACGTCGCCAAGTTTAGCATTTAAGCGCTGAATTCGCGCCCTGGGAAACGCGGCTGCTCCAGAGTTCGCCGCAGGGCCCTGGGGAGAGATTGAGCTACTTCACGAGTTGCCGGTCATCGTACATCCAAAGTGATTCCTGATGGACGGTTGCTACCCCGGTGGGTTTCAATGTCAGCATGAGATACAGGAAACTTCATGGTTGCGAAACTACCGCTCGGGCCCATTGCCCTCGTTGTGCTGCTCGCGGCGGCTTCCGGGCTCGCTGAAGTGGCAGACGAACCCAGGGTCGCGGATCTGGCCTGGATGACCGGATCCTGGATTGGTCCCTTCGGCGAGCAGATGCTGGAAGAGACCTGGAGTCAGCCCTTCGCCGGCACCATCACCTGCATGGTCAGAATCACCGGCAATGGCCAGACGAACATGATGGAGCTGATCCTCATCGAGGAAGTCGACGGCTCGCTGCTGTTCCGCGTCCGCCAGTGGCTGCCCGGCTACGTGCCGCGCCGCCCCGAGCCGCAGATCATGACGCTGGCGGAGATTGCAGATCGACGGGTCAGCTTCGATGGTTCCGGGGACAGCGATTTCCTGCGGCTGACTTACAGTCGACCAACGGACGAAACGTTCCAGATCGATGTGGAACCCCGACAGGGGGATCATTTTCAAATCCTGCTTCGCGAGAACAGGACGCTGGACTAGCTCTCCGAACGTATCCGGACGGGCGGCTACGTTTAAGTCGGGTGACCGCTTCTTCTGCGCACGAACCACAGCGTGCCTGCCGTGATCAGCAGCAGGGCGAATTCCCAGAAACTCAGGGGCCCAATGCTTGCCATGGTCGCGGCCTTCCAGGGAAGTTTGGCCGGTTGCAGGTAGTCCGCGGTGCCGTCGCCATTCAGGTCCATGTCTTCAGCGCCGTCGTCCGTGCCATCACCATCGCTGTCTGGATCGCGGAAGTTGGGACTGCCATCCATATCAGTATCGAGAAGGCCGGCGCCCGTGTTCCGAGGAACGCCGTTAACGAGCGTATCAACCCGATCACGCCAGCCATCCCGGTCGATATCTGTGGGATCGTCGGCACGGCCGTCTCCGTCGGCATCGAAGAAGGCGAGCAGCGCCTCCTCGAGGTCGAAGACGCCGTCGCCGTCACTGTCGAGGGACCGGAAGTCGACCTGTCCGTCATCATCGCTGTCGACGGGCACGAAATTTCTGGCCACCGGGTCGTGCAGGCCGTCGTGGTCTAGATCGATATAGCCGTCGATTTTGCCGTCACCGTCGGCATCAGACCGACCGACGTCCGCCTCTACGACGTCGGCGATACCGTCGTTGTCGCTGTCGAGATCGATAGCGTCTGGCCGGCCGTCCTGGTCGGTGTCGAAGGACAGATCGCCCCCCGGGGCCTCCACTCGATCGGGAATTCCGTCGTTGTCGTCATCGAGGTCGATCGCATTCGCTACGCCGTCCCCGTCGATGTCGCGGTTCGTGCCGAACGCCGTTGGTAGCGGGTCGGCCAGATCCGGGACGCCATCGCTGCCTCCGCCCTCAAAGACATCGGTGACCGTGTCGTTGTCGCTGTCCAGGTCGCGATAGTCGGGGATGCCATCGCCGTCTGAGTCAATACCGGTCCTGTCGGCTTCTGTCCTGTCCGCAATACCGTCCGCGTCGGAATCGACGTCCCGATAGTCTTCAAGGCCGTCGGAGTCGGTATCGACGGTACCTTCCAGCGCGTCGGAAATGCCGTCGGCGTCGCTGTCCAGATCTCGGTAGTCCGGTATGCCGTCGGCGTCGCTGTCGACCCCGTTGCCATTTGAAGAGGTGCCCGCCGGCAGAGAAGGGTCAGCCTGTTCTAGGAGATCGCTGATGCCGTCATTGTCAGAATCCGTGTCCTGGTAGTCAGGCGTACCGTCGCCATCGGTATCCACCGGCATCAGAGGATCGCCGGCTTCGACGATGTCGAAAATGCCGTCGTTGTCCGAATCCAGCTCCAGCGCGTCGGGTTGACCGTCGCCATCGGTATCGCCTGCTTCCGAGCCGTCCTGTATACCATCGTTGTCCGAGTCTGGATTGCCCGGGGCCGTTCCGATAGCCAGCTCGTCACCGTCTGATATGCCATCACCGTCGGAATCACAGAGGCCGCCGGTATTGTCTGGCACGCAGGGGTTGTTCAGATCGAGGTCCTCCGCATCAGGGACGCCGTCGGCATCGGAGTCTGGGCCGTCATCGTTGCTTACGGTGGGGTTCGTGCCTTCGGTGATCTCCACGCCGTCCCTGACCCCGCCATCATCGGTGTCGATGTCGCGCGGGTCGGTCGCGCCGAACATGCTCAGGGTTCCCGTGCCGTGGAATTCGTTGCCGTCGCGCAGCCCGTCGCCGTCCGTATCAGCATTGCACGGATCCGTTTCGTCACCCGCGCTGCTGGCCGTTCTTGCGCTACCAATCGCGCCGGTTGCGTCCACGACACCATTGGCGTTGGCGTCTTCAATACCATCGGCGAGGCCGTCATCGTCGCTGTCGGCATCCGTTGGATCGGTTTTCGTCAGAGGATTAGAGTCAGCGACGAAGTTTCCCGCGCCGAGGTCTGTCCCGGTAAAGCCAAGCGCTAAAGGTCCATCCGAGGTGCCGGCTGGGACCGGCGTCGTAGCGCCAACTTCGGTGCCGTCGAAGACACCGTCGTTGTCGCTGTCGGCGAGGTTCGGATTCGTCTCATCGCCGCTTCCTGGCAGGCCGTCCTTCCCCAGACGCTCGGCGCCGTCAGTGAGGCCGTCGTCGTCGCTATCGGCATCGGTGGGGTCGGTATCGCCAAGGTTGATTACCCCGTCGTTGCCGGTCTCGTTCCCGTCGGCGATGCCATCGTTGTCCGTGTCTGCGTCCTCGGGGTCCGTACCCAGCGCTGCTTCCCGGGCATCCGCCAGGCCGTCCGCGTCCGCGTCTGCCGCGATATCGTCACTGCCGTTGCCCGTCGATGGATTGGTTGCGTTCGCCAGGGCTTCGGTGCCGTCCTGCGTGCCGCCGTCGTCTGTGTCCGTGTCGAGCGGGTCCGTGACGCCGCTGAGGAGCAGCGGTCCCGACCCGACGGCCTCCACGCCGTCGAGCAGTGAATCGCCGTCGGTATCTGGATTGTTCGGATCCGTCTCGCCGCTGCCCGCGCTGCCGGTAGCGCCGATGGCGTTGACGGTGGCGCCGTCCCGGTTGGTATCCTCCGTACCGTCCGGAATGCCGTCGCCGTCCGTGTCCGGGTCGAGTGGATCCGTCGTGCTGGCGGTATCCGCATCGGCTCGGAAATTTCCTGCGGCCGCGTCGGTGCCGGTGAAAGCGATCCCGGTTTCGTTAGACAGCCCGCCAACCACGCCAACTACGAGCCCGACCTCGGTCCCGTCCAGCAGACCGTCGGCGTCGCTGTCCGCGGCCAGCGGATCGGTTTCGTCGGCGCTGCCCGGTACGCCATCGAAGCCCAACCTCTCGTGACCGTCG
>JAHEEG010000069.1:0-10066 GCA_024640825.1 Gammaproteobacteria bacterium | reverse complement strand
GTCGGAATCGGCATCAAGCGGATCCGTATCCCATAGATTGAGCACGCCGTCGTTGCCGATCTCGTCCCCGTCGTCAATACCGTCGTTGTCGGTGTCTGCGTCGCCGGGATCGGTTCCCAGCGCGATTTCCTGAGCGCGCGACAGACCGTCACCGTCCGAGTCGGTCGCGGTATCGTCGCCGGCATTGCCCGCTCGCGGGTCTGTTGCGTCGGCGAGCACCTCGGTACCATCCTGGGTGCCACCATCGTCGGTATCGGTGTCTAGCGGGTTGGTGGTGCCAATATCCGTCAGCGCCCCTGAGGCGTTGACCTCGTCGCCATCACTCAAACCGTCGCCGTCTGTGTCTGCGTTGGTCGGATCTGTCTCGCCCGTACCGCCGCTCGAGCTGTCGCCCAGCGTGTGAATCGCAGCGCCGTCCTGATTGGCGTCTTCGACGCCGTCGTCGATGCCGTCGTTATCCGTGTCGCTGTTGTTCGGGTTGGTGCGGGTAGTCGGGTCGGCGTCGCCCACGAATCCTGGCTTGGTACCTGAATAGGCCGTGCCGTTGCCAAGGCTGACACCCGCCGGGATGCCCGCTGTTGGGACGCCGACTTCGACGCCGTCGCCGATGCCGTCCTGGTCGCTATCCTTATCGAGCGGGTTGGTTGCGCCGAAGGCGATCAGCAGACCGGTGCCGGTCACTTCTTCTCCGTCTGTCAGGCCGTCGTCGTCCGAGTCTGCATCCAGAGGATCCGTGTCTTCGGCATCGACGACTGCATCCGGGCCAGTTTCGACGCCGTCGGCCAGGCCATCGTTGTCGCTGTCGGGGTCGCCTGGATCGGTGCCGAGTTCCGCTTCCAGGATGTTCGAAATGCCGTCGCCATCGGAATCCAGCGCGTCGTCCGCGCCGTTGCCTCGCGTCGGGTTGGTGCGTGCGAGAAGCGCCTCGGCGCCGTCGGCTGAGCTGCCGTCGTCCGTGTCCGTGTCCAGGGGGTCGGTGGTCCCGATACCGGTCAGGGGGCCTGTCCCGTTCACCTCGTCGCCGTCGCTCAAACCGTCACCGTCGGTGTCGCGCTTGGTCGCATCGGTTTCGCCCGCACCTTTCGTTTTCGTGGCGCCGATCACCGGGCTGTCGGACGAGCCGTTCTTGTTGGCGTCCTCGAACCCGTCAAGGAGGCCGTCGCCATCCGTGTCCGGATTCAAGGGATCGGTGTTCACCGCCGGATCCGCGTCGGCCATGAATGGTCCCAGCGTGCCAACAGCTGGCCCGGCGCCGTCCGGGTCTGCCACCCGCACGGTCACGCCGGTCTCGACGCCATCGCCAAGGCCGTCCCCGTCGGTGTCGGCAACGGTCGGATCGGTCTCTCCCGACCCCATGCTGCCATTGGCGTTGGCGTCCTCCGTGCCATCCGCAAGACCATCGTTGTCGGTATCGGCATCCATCGGGTTGGTGTCGCCGGGATCAACGCTTGCATCGCCGCCGGTTTCGATGCCGTCGTCAATGCCGTCGCTGTCTGAGTCGACGCTGTTGGGATTTGTCCCGAGGGAAAACTCTTCCCCATTGGTGAGACCGTCGCCGTCGGCATCGCACTCTGACGCGGAGAAATGGACGTCGGTTGAGGCGATCGTCACGGAGCCATTGGCGCTGTTAGAGCACACCTGAGCCTGCGCGGTCAACGTGAACAGCGCGACCGGAAGCAGGCTCAGACAGCGTCTGAAGCCAGGTAGCATTTGTGTCCATCGACGCATTTGAACTTTTCTCAGCATTAGCCAAAAGAGGTCCGCCCCGCGCTCCGCAGCGAGAGTCCGGGTCGTTAAAAAAGTTTAGACGGGATCTGGACTGTGGCGGCTGGACACGCCGGCTTAGGTGGAGAAGCGCCCTAGAGTGTGAACTGGCGACTGTTTTGAGGCACGAAAGACGCGGCAGCGCAGGTTAGGCAATTATCTTTCCGGAAATTTCACTTCATATCCGGCGTTTGTAGTCCTCGTAGCCGAAGGTTTTGATGATATCCATAGAGCCGTCTTCCCGGGCGATGGCGATGGCGGGCAGAGTTACGCCATTGAAGGTGGTGGTCTTCACCATGGTGTAATGCATCATGTCCTCGAACACGATCCGGTCACCGGTTTGCAGGGGTTGTGGAAAGGTGTAGGAAGGCAGGAAATCTCCCGCCAGGCAGGTGAGGCCGCCCAGATTGTAGCGATGCCCATCGGCGTGGAATTCGGGTTGAGCTGCGGCGTCGTTGGCGCCGCGGATCCGCGGTCGATAGGGCATTTCCAGCGTGTCCGGCATGTGCGCTGCGAACGAGGTGTCGAGCATCGCGGTGCGCTGACCTCCGTTGTGCACGACGTCGAGCACGGTGGATATGAGGTAGCCGGTTTCCCAGGCCACGGCGCTGCCGGGTTCGAGTATGACTTCCTGCAGGTTAGGGTAACGTGCGCGGATGTTGCGGATGAGCGCCACCAGATGCTCAACGTCGTAGTCCTGGCGGGTAATGGCGTGGCCGCCGCCCATGTTCAGCCAGCGAACCTGACGCAGCTGCGCGGCGAAGTTTGCTTCGACGTGTTCCAGCGTCCGTTCCAGCGTGTCGGAGCCTTTCTCGCAGAGTGTGTGGAAGTGGAGACCGCTGATGTCAGCAGGTAGCCTGTCGCCAAGCTGCGCTGCGGTCACGCCGAGCCTCGAGCCCGGGATGCACGGGTTGTAGAGGTCGGTCTCCACCTCGGCATATTCGGGGTTGATGCGCAGCCCGGCGCTGGCGCCAGCTAAGCGCCCGCAGTATCGCTCGTACTCGCTCAGCGAGTTGAACGTCAGGTGGGAGGCGATGCGCGCGATTGCATCGAATTCCTTCGGCATGTAGGCGGGCACGTAGGCGTGCACCTCGCCGCCGAACTCCTGCTCCCCGAGTAGCGCTTCGGACAGCGAGCTGGCAGTGACGCCGGTCAGATACCGGCGTACCAGCGGGAATGTGGAATACATGGCGAAGCCTTTGAGCGCACATATAACTGTCGCGCCGCTGTCCCGCTGCACCTGCGCGAGCAGCTCGAGGTTGCGCCGCAGCAGCGATTCGTCCAGCAGGAAACAGGGGCTCGGAGTCGCCTCAAAATCTACAGCCATGGCGTGTCCGGTCTGCTCAGAGGGCGTAGTCGTCGTGGGGCAGCGGGACGTCGATCTGCTCGTGCCAGGGCAGGCCATGCCGATTGAGCTCGGCCATGAACGGATCCGGATCGAACTCCTCAACGTTGTATACGCCCGGTTGCATCCAGGTACCCTGCAGCATCAGCATGGCGCCGATCATGGCCGGCACGCCGGTGGTATAGCTCACCGCCTGGGCGCGGACCTCTTCATGGCAGTCGGCATGGCTGCAGTTGTTGTACACGTAGTAGGTGCGGTCCTTGCCGTCCTTGAGGCCGCGAACCTGGCAACCGATGGAGGTTTCACCCTTGTAACCTTCGCTGAGCTGGTCCGGGGCCGGCAGAACGGCCTTCAGGAACTGCAGCGGCACAATCTGCATGCCCTGATACTCGATGGGTTCGATGGAGGTCATGCCGACATTCTGCAAAACCTGCAGATGGTTGATGTAGGCCTCCCCGAAAGTCATCCAGAACCGCGCGCGTTTCAGAGTTGGGAAGTTCTTGACCAGGGATTCCAGCTCCTCGTGGTAGAGCACGTAGGACTCCCGCTCGCCGATGTTGGGATAGGCGATCGGTTTGTGGATGCTCATCGGCGGAATTTCCACCCACTTGCCGCTCTCCCAGTAGCGGCCGTTCTGGGTAATCTCCCGTATGTTGATCTCCGGATTGAAGTTGGTGGCAAAGGCTTTGCCGTGGTCACCAGCGTTGCAATCGACAATGTCCAGGTACTGGATCTCGTCGAAATGATGCTTGGCGGCATAGGCGGTGAATATTCCGGTCACCCCCGGATCGAAACCGCAGCCCAGCAGCGCCATCAGACCGGAGTCGCGGAACCTGTCCTGATAAGCCCACTGCCAGCTGTACTCGAATTTCGCTTCGTCGACAGGCTCATAGTTGGCGGTGTCGAGATAGTGCACGCCGGTTTCCAGGCAGGCGTCCATAATGTGCAGATCCTGATAAGGCAGCGCCACGTTGATTACCATCGCCGGTTTGAGTTCGCGTATCAGCGCCGACAACTCCGGCACGTTGTCCGCATCAACCGCGGCGACAGCGATTTCGACGCCGTGCATTTCTCTGATGTCCCTGGCGATGGCTTCACACTTTGACAGCGTGCGGCTGGCCAGGACGATGTCTGTGAACACGTTGCTGTTCATGGCGCACTTGTGCGCTACCACGCCACCGACGCCGCCGGCGCCAACGATCATTACTCTGCTCAAGTTTGCTCACTCCGAGTACTTGCTGATTCGATTTCCATGAAGTTCATTGAGGCCATCGTGATCGGTGCTAGCGATGGTAAAACGGCGGGGGGGGTGCTCGATTGGGCAGCACGGCAACCGTTTCATCCACTTCGCGGTAGAAGCTTCTTGCGAAAAGCGTCGATTCCAGCGCCAGAAGACGGTTTGCCTCCGGACCGGTAGTGCGCGCGTTGACCAGACAGGCGGGCTCATCCAGCCAGTACTCGACGATGCCGTCCCAGCAGGCGTAGAAGCGTTCCCGCAAGGCGGTTCCTTCCGCAGTGAAGCCTTCAGCGTCCGGCGCGAAAAAACGGCTCATCACGTCGATCGGTGTGCGCAGGTTGACCACCAGACCGTTCAAACCCGGGGTCTGCGCCAGATAGCTGGCGTAGCGTCCGGCCAGATAGGCGCTGAAGAGCTCGGGTTCCAGAGCGTCAGGACGCTTCACGAACTGCGCCAGCTTGAACAGCTTGCGTTCCGGTCGAACCACCGGAACCACGATGTGTTCGTCGACGTGAAACTGGAACGGGGAGCCGCCGTAGAGATAGTCGAAGTCGCCACCCACCCCGGCCACGCCTGGATCCATGATAAGCCCTTCGGGTCCGGCCCGATCCCGGGCCGGCGAGCGCGCGCTGACGTAGTCGTCCATCGAGTCGAACAGCAGTTGCCCCCAGCCGTCCCACAGGTCGTCGAAACCGTCCGGCTCACCCTTGCTGATCTGCTCGAGCAGGGAGCTTCCCAGGGTTTCCTCAATTGGCCGGTTGGCCCGAACGTTCAGCAGATAGCCGCGAATATTAGGCAGCCGGCGGCCGAACGAATTGTGGTAGCCGACGTGCCCGGTGCGGTACTCGTCGTGGGTCAGGTTTGGATGCCGGCGCACGAAACCAAAGACTTTCAACATCGTGTGGTGTCCTCGCTAGCGGAAGTAGAAGTCGGGGGCAGGATCGCGATTCGGTATGACGATCAGATTTTCGTCCACCTCGATGTACCAGAGCGACTCGAACAGTTCTGCTTCCAGCGCTCGCATCGGTTCGCGAACCCGAGGATCAGTGCGCGCCCGGACGAAATCGGCGATGGAATCGAAGTGAAGCTCGTTGTCCCCGCGCCACAGCGCGCAGAATTCGCGCCGTGCCGCTGTGCCATCTTCACTGAACACCCAGTCGTTTGGGGCGAAGAAGTCCCGCAGCGCCGCCTCTTCGTCGGGATCGCGCAGGTTGACGACGAAACCGCGCAAACCCTGCATGGTCGCGGCCAGGGGCGCGTACTCCTCGAGAAGCCGCCGGCTGAAATCCTCGTCGGAAAGGTCCGTACGTTTCTGAAAAAACTGAATCAGCTTCGTCAGTTTGAATTCAGGGCGACGTACCGGAACTATTACGTGCTCTTCCATGTGCAGATGATGGGCACGAAACTGATTGGGGTCGTCGGGCGCCGGCATGAACAGGTGCGGGCTGTCGGCCAGGCTCCAATCCGGGTCCACCACCAGGCCGTCCGCGGTGGCGCGATTGGGTTCCACCGTTCTCGCTTCCACCCAGCTCTGCTGGCTGTCGAAATACACCTGGGGAAATCCGTCCCAGTGCTCGAGAAAGTCCGCCGGCTCGTTGATGGTAATCTCGGCGTGCAGATCGCCGATCTTCTCGCTCAGCGGCTCGTTGGCCCAGACGTTCACCAGATAGCCACGAATGTCCTTCAGGCGTCGGGACTGGCCGCAGTGATAACCCACATGGCCAGCCCGATACTCATCATGGGTGAGCTTAGGGTTGCGCTTCAGAAAGGCATAGACTTTGAACATGGGTCAACCCGATTCGCTCTGCTGCTTGACGTCGCCCTAGGATATACCGAACCTTAGGGCACGTTATACCTCTGGGGGAGAAGAGCATGACGAGCCACCCTGAAGCGCTTGATATCGACGTGCCAGGGCTGGACAGCCAGCTCATCGGCGGGAAGTGGGCCAGAAACGCCTCGGCAGAGTTTGTCGACATCCTCTCGCCCACCACCGAGGAGGCGGTTGCACGGGTAGCGCTGCCCTCAATTCGGGACGCGGATATGGCCGTGGCTGCGGCCCGAGACGCCTTCGACAATGGCCCCTGGCCGCGACTTTCCATCGAACAGCGAGTCGACGCCTGCGCGCGGCTGTGCGATCGCCTCGAGCAGCGCCTGGATGTTCTGAATCGGGCATGGACGTTCGAGTCCGGGCCGACTCAGGCGCATGGCGAGATGATCAACAACGGCGCCGGCGTTGCCGTATGGCGGCAGGCGCTGGCCATGGCGCCGCACTTGCCCTGGGAAGAGAATCGAGCGGGCACCTGGATATGGCGTGAGCCCATCGGCACGGTGCTGGGCGTGCTGACGTTCAACGGTCCCATCGTGCTCATGGGCATGAAGATCATTCCGGCCCTGCTGGCGGGATGCACGGTCATCATCAAGCACGCGCCGGAATCGGCGCTGACCTCCCGCCTGATCGCGGAAGCGGTTCGAGAGGCGGAGTTTCCGCCCGGGGTGGTCAGCGTTCTGGCTGCGGACACTGCCGTGACTCAGCATCTCGTCGGTCATGACGGCATCGATATGGTAGCGCTGACTGGCGGCACCGCCATCGGGGTGGACGTCGTCAAACGCACGGCAGATCGCCTGGCGCGAACCGCGCTCGAGTTGGGCGGCAAGTCGCCGGCCATTATTACGGACGATGTGGACCTCGATGAGGTCATGCAGACGCTGGGCGTGGGCAGCAGCGGTTTCATGGGCCAGGTTTGCGTCAACCTGTCGAGGGTTCTCGCCCCGAGGTCGCGCTACGATGAGGTGGTAGACGCCCTGGCCGCCCACTACCAATCGCTGAACGTCGGTGATCCTTTCGATCCGAACACCGATCAGGGGCCTCTGGCGGTGCTGCGCGCCCGCGACCGGGTCGAGAAGTTCGTCACCCAGGCGCAGCAGGAAGGAGCGCGCCTGGTGACGGGCGGCCAACGTCCCGCGCATCTGAATCGGGGATGGTTTTTTCAGCCGACCCTGTTCGCCGATGTTGACAACGGCATGACCCTTGCCCAGGAAGAGGTTTTTGGTCCGGTAACGGCCGTCATTCCTTACGACGGCGTCGATGAAGCCATTCGTATCGCCAACGACTCACGCTTTGGCCTCGCCTGCTCGATCTACACTGCCGATGAGCGGCGCGCGCTCGGCATGGCGCGGCAGATTCGTGCCGGTGGCGTCGCCATCAACTGTGCTGGCGTGTCGCTGACCAACCCCTTCGGCGGCTACAAGCAGTCCGGTTGGGGTCGGGAGTGTGGCCCCGAGGGCATTCTGGAGTTTACCCAGATCAAGCAGGTGATGATCGGCGCCAGCTATCTGGACTCGTAGTTGCGGCCGGTTACCGTCTTTTTGCCAGTAGACATTTTGCAGGAGAAGTTCGTGAACGAAGAAGTTGAGCTGGCAGCAACCCCTGCCCAGCGCCAGACACTGTCGCTGGCGCGGCAGGAGATAGAGAACCTGCGTCGGTGGTATGCGGTTGCTACCGACAAGCTGGGCCTCGCGGGTGATGAGGCCGCGCGCGCCGAGGGTCTGAGGATCTATCACCGCATCTTTGCGCCCGAGGCGCAGATACAGGTCAGCGGGCCGGGTGCCAAACCGCTTGGCGGCACAGGGCCAGACGCCTGGGCGGAGGTTGCCGGACACGCGCTGCGGGACTACGAGGCGACTCAGCACCTCATCGGCACTCAGTTGGTCACCTTCGATTCCGTAACCTTTGGCGACGATCCGGCTGAAATCATGAGAGGCAGCGCCCACATGTCGAGCTATCTCCAGGCGTGGCACGCCTGGCCAGATAACCGCCTGCGCCTGGTGCTGGGCACCTACCTTGATACGGTCGTTTATCAACCTGCCGTCGGCTGGCGGATTGATACCATGAATCTGGTGTACACCAGCGGCGAGCAACGCGCCCTGGGCTCCAGCCCTTGAGCGCTCCTGCAGGCGAGGAGTGGCCGTCCCAGAAATACGGCTGGTACGTCACGTTCGTGCTGCTCATCGGCTTTACCTTTTCCTTTGTCGACCGGCAGGTGCTCAACCTGCTGGTGGAGCCGATACGCGCAGATCTGAACATCACCGATACGCAGATCAGCTTTCTTCAGGGCTTCGCCTTCGTTCTCACCTACGTGACCATGAGCGTACCCATCGGCCGTATGGTGGATCGCTTCAATCGCATGCGCATCATGATCGGCGGCATTCTGCTGTGGAGCCTGACCACCATCGCCTGCGGCCTGTCGCGCAGCTACGGCCAGCTGCTCACGGCCCGCATGGGCGTCGGTGCCGGCGAGGCCGCGCTCAGCCCGGCCGCCTGGTCCGTGCTCGCCGACTACTTTCACCCCGACAAACTGGCCCGCCCCATCAGCGTTTATCTGATGGGCCCGTACCTCGGGGCCGGTCTTGCCATGATTGCCGGGGCGGAGGTGCTTGACTGGACCCGGGAGGTGGATTTCGTCACGGTGCCGCTGCTCGGCCAGCTTGCCCCGTGGCAGTTCACGTTTGTCGCCGTTGGCCTGCCGGGTCTGCTGATTGCCGGGCTGTTCGCGACGCTGCGCGAGCCCCAGCGCAAGGGGCGGCGGGGCAATGTCGTGCATGTGCCACCATGGCCCGAGGTCTGGGCCTATATTGTGCGCCACAAGCGCATCTATCTCGCTTTGCACCTGGGCGTACCGTTCATCGTAATCATGCTCTATGGCCTGCAGTCCTGGGTACCGACCATTCTGGTGCGCGTCTACGAGTGGGACCTGGCGGATGCCGGCAGGCGCTACGGTGTGGTCGCGCTGGTTGCCGGCTCCGCGGGCGTCCTGACCGGGCCCGTTGTTGCCGCCTGGTTCCGGCGCATGGGACGTGTGGATGCGCCGCTGCGGGTGGCCATCCTGGGGGCTGCCAGCGCGACGGTATGTCTGATTACCTTGCCCTGGCTGAGCAGTGGCGGTGCGGCCCTGGCGGCGATTGCCGCGGCCAGCTTCAGCGTGACGCTGCCGCTGGCGCTGATCACGACGACCATGCAGGAGGTGACGCCCAACGCCATGCGCGGTGTGGTCAACGGCCTGTATGTGGTGACGACCAACGTTCTCGGCCTGGCGCTCGGGCCTACGCTGGTGGCGGCGTCCACCGACTACGTGTTTCAGGACACCCACGCGGTGGCGAAGTCCCTCGCTCTCGTTTCGATGGTGATGGGGCCCATCGCGATGATGCTTCTTGCGTCGGGGATGAAGCCCTATGTTCAGGCAAAACTAGGTGATTCATTGGCTGACGCACGTTGAAGGACGGTAACCGGGTCAGCAGAGGATGACCCGGCCGTAGCCTGCCTATTCAACCAGCCGCGTCTGCTGGCGCACGTACTCATACACTGCCCGCACTTCGGTCTCGGTCAGGTCGTCGAACATCGGCATGCTTTTCTGCAGCAGCGCTCCCTCAACAACCACCGCTCGAAACGCGCGATAGTCGGTCATGTAGGTAGATTCGCGCAGATCTGGCCCCGCAGCGCCGTTGGAAACCGCGCCCAGGCCGTGGCACACCGCGCAGGAAGATCTGTGGTAGAGCCCGTTGCCGAGATCCGCGAGGTTTGTGTCAATGGGATCCTCGCCGGTATCCGCCGGCCGAAGCGGACTGCCGGAAGCACGCGCCGGGAGCGCCGCCCGGCCTTCCAAACTGAAGCTGAGCAGACGGATACCCGGACCCTTGTATTTCCAGCCGTGTTTCTGCATCGC
>JAHEEG010000068.1 GCA_024640825.1 Gammaproteobacteria bacterium | reverse complement strand
GAAAATCGGCGTCTGGCTATATTGGCACACTGACCGGCTCTGTTGGGGGATCTCTATGAACTTTGAATTCTCGGAAGATCAGAAACTGCTCAAAGAACAGGCGAATGGTTTTCTGCGCGACAATTGCCCGCCCTCGTTGGTGCGGAAAATCCTCGAAAGCGGCGAAACCCATGACGTTGAGCTGTGGCGGAAAATTGCTGAAATGGGGTGGACCGCTACGGTGATTCCCGAGGAGTACGGCGGCCTGGGCTTGTCGTACCTTGAGCTTGCGGTCATCGCCGAGGAGTTGGGTCGGGCGGTAGCCCCGGTGCCTTTTTCCTCCTCGGTCTACCTGGCGACGGAAGCGCTGCTGCTGGCCGGCAGTGAAGCCCAGAAAGAGGCCTGGCTGCCCCGTCTGGCGGCTGGGGAAGTCATCGGCACGCTCGCCATGTCGGAAGGCCAGGGGCGCCCGACGGCTAAGAATCTGCAGACAGAGTTCAAAGACGGCCGGATCACTGGGACCAAAGTCCCGGTGCCGGATGCGGGCATCGCGGATGTCTGCGTCGTGCTGGCAAAGCACAGAGGTGGGGACGGCGCCAGCTTGTATCTGGTTGATATGAACCAGAGCAAGGTCAAAGTCAGCGACGTGCCGACTCTGGACCCGACCCGTGGGCACGGCAAGGTACGTTTTTCCGGAGCCAAAGCCGAGCGCCTTGGCCGGGCCGGTCATGGTATGCGGTTGCTGGACAAAATCCTCGACCGGGCCGCGGTGCTTGTTGCCTGGGAACAGGTCGGCGGTTCCGACGCGGCTCTCGAGCAGGCCCGCGAGTATGCCCTCGGCCGCTATGCTTTTGGTCGTCCCATCGCGTCCTATCAGGCGATTAAGCACAAGCTGGCCAACATGTACGTCAAAAACACGCTGGCCAGGTCCAATTGCTACTTCGGTGCCTGGGCCTTAAACACAGATGCCTCCGAACTTCCGCTCGCGGCAGCCACATCCAGGGTTTCCGCGATTCAGGCCTACTACTTTGCGTCCAAGGAAAATATCCAGACGCATGGCGGTATGGGATACACCTGGGAATTTGACTGTCAGTTCTTTTATCGGCGGGCCAAGTTGCTGTCGGTCACCCTCGGCAGCGAGGCCATGTGGCAGGATCGTCTGATTACCGCGGTAGAGCAGAGCAACGCAGCTTAAGGAGATTAACAATGGACTTTAAGGACACTAAAGAGGAAGCCGCGTTTCGCAAAGAAGCCAGGTCGTGGTTGAAGGCCAACGTGCCGAAGAAGAAAGAGCTGAAAGGGCTCAACTACATCGAGCAGGCCAAGCTCTGGCAGAAGCGTAAGTATGATGCTGGCTGGGCCTGTATTACCTGGCCAAAGGAATATGGTGGGCGGGGCGCCTCCTCGATCGAGCAGGTGATCTGGAACCAGGAGGAATCGAAGTACGATCTGCCCGGCGGTATCTTCGGCATCGGTCAGGGAATGGCGGCCCCCACGCTCATGGCCTGGGGTACCGAGGAGGCGAAGGCGCGCTATCTGCCCAAGCTGGCCAGTGGCGAAGAGATTTGGTGTCAGCTGTTCAGTGAGCCCGCGGGCGGTTCTGACCTGGCGGCGCTGCGGACCAAAGCCGAGAAGGTCGGTGACGAGTGGGTGGTCAACGGACAGAAAATCTGGACCTCAGGTGCGCACTATTCTGACTACGGCATTCTGGTGGTCCGCACCGACCCCACTGTGCCCAAGCACAAGGGTTTGTCCTATTTCTATCTCGACATGAAATCACCGGGCGTCGAGATGAAGCCCATCAAGCAGATTTCCGGGGACGCCAATTTCAACGAGGTCTACTTCACGGACGTGCGCATCCCTGACAGCCAGCGCCTTGGTGAAGTGGGGCAGGGCTGGCAGGTATCGCTCACCACGTTAATGAACGAGCGCGCTTCAATCGGCGCGGGCGGGTCTGCGGTGGGCTTTGATTCGGTATTCAAGCTCGCTCAGAAGGTGGATATAGAAGGCAAGCCAGCGATCGAGAATGATGCCGTGCGCGCCAAGCTGGCGGACTGGTACTGTCAGGAAGCGGGGCTAAAGTACACCGCCTATCGAACGCTCTCTGCGCTGTCACGAGGCGATATCCCCGGTCCTGAGAACTCCATCGGCAAGCTGGTGGGCGCCCCCAAGACCCAGGATATGGCCTCTTTCGCCATTGATCTGATGGAGCAGTCGGGCGCCATCTGGGACGGGGACCTGGCCGCGGACGTCAACCTGTTTCAATCGGCCTATATGAGCATCCCGGGTCTGCGAATCGCTGGCGGCACGGACGAGATCATGGCCAACATCATCGCAGAGCGAGTCCTCGGGTTGCCCCAGGATGTTCGGGTAGACAAGGGCATTCCCTTCAATGAGGTACCCACCGGCAACTAGGCAGGGCCGGTGCCGTCTCAGTGCCGGATCTGCGGTGGGACCATGAGGTCTTCGGCGAGGGCGTCGGCCTTCTCCAGTATGCGGACAATCAGAGCGTCGGCGTCGTTGGAGAAGCGGAAGCCCACTGCCGTGCTGGAGGTCAAATCGCGAATGGAGGACGCCAGTTCCAGGTCGTAACGGGCAACATCCAGAGAGCGCCGAATGCGGGCGAAGAAGGCTCTCTGGGTGGCGCTGCCTTCCGCGTCCAGCTGAAGGATTAACTGGTCGAGCAGGGGGCTGATCTGGTTTCGGGCTATTGTCGTATGCCGCATCGTCTGTTCCTGCTCGCCATCGCTGCGAATTGTGGAGGTTTTGAATGGATATGACCAGATGGGAGGGCTTTCTGTGGCCACAAACCCATCTGACGGGGCGACGACGTCGCAGAGGATGCCTCTAAAGGAATTCGAGCAGGTCCGAAGCACGAGGCAATATCAGCTGAGCGCCGGCTTCCGTCAACTCAGTGGCGGATCCGCTTCCTGTCAGTACGCCCACGCAGAACATGTTCAGGGAGCGCCCGACCTGCATGTCTAACGCACCGTCGCCTACCATCAGGGCGCACGCGGGATGTTGCTCCAATGTGTCCAATGCCTGGCGGACGTGTCGGGCATCCGGTTTCAGGTATGTCACATCGTCTCGTGCCAGCACGCTGTCGCAGAACTGGTCGATGTCCTTGAATACGGTGCGCACCGCCTGAGCGCAGTTTCTGGTAACGACGCCAAGGCGTTTATTGGCCAGACGCAGTCGACGCAGGGTCTGTCGAATCTCCGGGAAAGGTTCCGTCTTGCCGGCCGCGTCAATCTCGAAATTCTTGATCAGGTCCCGGCCTTCACGGTGGTAGTTGCGCGCGGTGTCAGGATTGCGGTCAGCAAGCCAGAGGGTTGCAGCGGTGACCATCTCGACGATGTACAGGCCCTCCAGAACTTCGTCGGGAACGCCGCGAGCCCGTGTCAGCTCGATTACCCGATGCCGCAGGTCCGGCAGATCGAGATTCGGCGCCAGGGTTCCGTCGAAGTCGAAGACGATGCAGCTTGCATCGGCAATGGTGGACATCGTCTCCGTTCCAAGCGGCGACTCAGGCGCCATGATAATCAGCTGCCGTGTACTTGTGCTGACGGACCAACCGCTTTACGGGCCGGTGCGCTCGCGCGGGGAAGATCCAGCAGAAGTTCGGTGAGCATGAACGGGCCCAGGTGATTGGTTGCGAAGGTGAGCTGTATACCGACCGCGGATCGCTCGGGGCGGGTACGCATCATGCCGGCATTGTTGACCAGGAGGTGCAGCGCTTCAGGTTGCCGCATGCCACCAACACCGGGTAGCCGGCCTGGGCCACGGCCCTGGTGGTTTCCAGTCCTATGCCGTGGGTTGTTCCGGAAACCAGGCAGGTTCTCCGCGCCACGGTCAGTCCCTTTCTGGCAAAGACGAAGTCTGCGAAGGTTGGCTGCGCCGGGTGCTCCAGCGCGCTTCGCGGGTTTCCTCAATCCGCCTGCGGAAGCGGCGCGCGAAGATCACGACGAGCATTGCGGCCGCCAGCGTCGCCAATCCGGGATAAGCCCACGCATCTATCCAGTCGGCGCTGGACGGGTTGCTGTGAATTGCCGCGAGCAGAAAGGCTCCCATGGCAACCGCGGCAAGGTTCTGCACCATGAGCCAGGTGGCGGTTGCCATGATCAGGGGAATGACCAGTCGATTCAGGGGGTCTCCGGCGGACGGCTCGTAGGCCACCACGGCGACTCCCAGCAGCAGGATGCCCGCCAGCCGCCATCGCAGGTGCTCGCGAAGCTGGTTCATGTCAACATATCCAGGGCGCCGCCATCGATGCGGATGTTCTGCCCATGCACTGCGTCGGCCAGCGGGCTTGCCAGGAAGGCCACCAGATACGCGACTTCTTCCCGACGGACGATCCGGCCGATGGGAATGTCCTCCGCGACTCTGGGCTCGATGTCCTGCCAGGTGTTCCCCCAGCCTGCCTTGCGACCGCGGGCAAGCCAAGCAGACTCGACTTCCGGGGTCAGTATCAGACCCGGTGAAACCAGATTCACCCGGATGCCGGTACCTGCGGTTTCCTTCGCCAGGCTGATGGTCATGGTGGCAAGGGCGCCTTTGGCCGCGTAGTACTGGGGCATCCGGGCGTTGGGACGGGTGGATCCCACAGTGCCAAGATTGATGATTCTGCCCCAGGCCTTAAGGCGCATTGACGGTAGGAAGTGTCTGACCAAGCGTTGCGCAGACAGTACGTTCTTCTGGTAGGCGGTGATCCAGTCGTCGCTGTCCGCGGTTTCCCAGGTTCCCGCTTCAGCGGTGCCGTAGTTATTGATCAGAATATCCACGGACTCGCCCGCACACGCAGCGAAGAGATCCTGCGCGCCGGTGTCTGTCGTGATGTCACCGGTGACCGGGACGCCGCAACCGAGGGTCTCCACCGCGGCCTCGGCCTGACCGGGGTGCAGACCGTGAACCAGCACGTGTGCGCCTTCTAGCGCCAGGTGGTTCGCGATGATCATACCGGTGCCGCGATGGCTGCCAGTCACCAGAGCCGTCAGGCCCTTTAGCCTCAGATCCATGAAAGCCTCCGCCGTGAGCGATTCAATATAGCATCGGGTCGGCGCTGGCTATACCCGGCGCCGTCATGGAACCAGTTGCCCCCATCGTCTAACTGCCGACCACGCGGGCGATCCTCGCCACCGCTTTCTAACTGAGGTGTTTTTCCAGCCACACGACGTCCCAGTAGCGCTGGAATTTGCGGCCCACCCCGTTCAGATGAGCAACCTGCTGGAAATCGAATCGGTGGTGAAGTTCCAGCGAAGCGTCGTTGGGAAGGGCGATAAGAGCGTAGGCTCGATGGAGGTCCTGGTCTGCCAGCGCGCTCAGCAGCGAGTGATACAACGCCGTGCCGATACCCGTCCCGGTATTCGTGACGTGAGCATAGACGCTCACCTCCACGGAAGTGTCATAGGCGGCCTTGTTTTTCAGCCTCGTGCTGCAGGCGTAGCCGAGAATCTGGTTGTCCTTTACTGCTACCCAGCACTGTCGGCGCCGGCCGTCGAATTCCTTCCACCACGGCTGTCGACTGGCAGTGGTGAACGGTGTCAGGTCAAAAGTACAGTGACTGCGCTCAACGTAGTGGTTGTAGATTCCCACAAGAGCTGGGAGGTCGTCGATTTCGGCTGGCCGGCAGTTCATACGGTTCTTCTCTACAGGGTGTGCCGACTTCATGCAACAGACCAGACTTCCGGGTCGGCCCGCTCTCGCCCCCTCGCTATGCAAGGGCTTGTTTTCTATGGGCGACCGGGTACCGTGCGTGCATGCAGGATTTCGAGGCGATAAGACCCTACCGGGACGACGAGGTGCCCGCTGTCATCCGCGCGCTCTGCCGGGACCCGGATCTGCTTCGCGCTGCTGCCCTTTTCTTCGCGCCGCATCTGGCGGCCTGGTTTCCCTGGCTGGCACGGCGCCTGGCCCAGCGCTTCATGATCATGCGTACCCGGCATCTCGAGTCTGTCGAGGACGTCCAGAACTGGCTGTCCGGCTACATGAAGCGGGTCATCCGCGACACCATCGCCGAGCTGAGTGTCGAAGGGTTGGAAAATCTGACTCCTGGTCAGCCTTATCTGTTCGTTTCCAATCATCGGGATATCGTCATGGATTCCGGGTTGATCAGTTACGTGATCCACCAGGCAGGCCATGCAACCGTTCGCTCGGCTGTTGGCGACAACCTGCTCTCGGAACCCTACGCTGCAGACCTCATGCGGCTCAACAAAAGCTTTGTTGTAGATCGCAGCGTCAGCGGCACCAAGGCGGTATTCAAATCACTGTCGAGAACTTCCGCCTATATTCGTCACTCCCTGGAGGAGGGGGTTTCGGTCTGGATTGCCCAGCGCGAAGGACGCGCGAAAGACGGCTTCGACCGTACCGACCGCGCGCTGCTGAAGATGCTGGCGCTGGCATACCGCAAGGAAATCAACCGTTTCGGAGACCTGCTTCGGCACGTCCGGCTGATTCCGGTTTCCGTATCCTACGAACTCGACCCGTGTGATCAGCGCAAAGCCCACGAGCTTTGGGTCAAAGAGCGCTTCGGCAGCTACACCAAGCCGAACAACGAAGATCTGCAGAGCATGGTGGATGGCATCATGGGATACAAAGGGCGGGTGCATCTCAAGTTCAGCGCGCCGCTCGATGGAGAGTTTGAAGACGCCGAATCCATGGCCAGCGCTTTGGATCGCGCGATCGTCGAAGGGTTGCGGATCTTTCCAACCCAAGTAGAGGCAGCCGAGCGCTTGGGAATTCCGGTTCCCGCTGAACGCCTTGAAGCCTTGCCAAAGGTGACGACCTTGTTCCGGGGCCGTATCGAGACCTGTCCCGCAGAGGAACTTCCTTTTCTGCTTGCTGGCTATGCCAATCTGCTGCGCAATCGAGAAGAGCTGCGTGTGTCCAGCGGCTGACGTTCAGCCGGAAAGGGGGGGTTCCTCAAGAGCCGCCTGCTGCTCCCGAAGGCTGAGTACATGATCGGACCAGTACCGGGGGCTGTCGAACCACGGGAAAGCTCTCGGAAACGCGGGATCGTGCCAGCGTCTTGCCAGCCAGGCAGCGTGATGCATGATGCGCAGGGTGCGCAGGGGCTCGATGAGGCGCAGGCTCGCCGTGTCGAAGTGGTGGAATGTGTTGTAAGCCTTGAGTATCAGGTCGAGCTGGCCCTGCTGCTCGTCACGACTGCCCGACAGCAGCATCCACAGGTCCTGCACCGGCGGGCCGTTTACGCAATCATCGAAATCCACGAAGTGGGGGGTGCTTTCGCGCCACAGCAGGTTTCCCATGTGGCAATCGCCGTGAATGCGTCCGGAGATGTCCATTCCGCTTAGGGTGGTCTCTAGCCGATTGAGCAGGTGCTCTGTGATGCTGGCGTAGGCGGGCTCCATATCCGGGGGGATGAACCCTTCGTTTAGCAAGAACCTTCTGCTTTCCGCGCCCAGACGGTTCAGGCTCAACGCCGGACGCTGTTGGAACGGCCGCAGGGCACCGACGGCGTGGATTCGCGCCAGCGTCCGCGCTAATACTTTGAGATCTTCCTCTACTTCCAGATTCGGCGAACGCCCGCCCTGTCGAGGATACACCGCGTAGCGGAAACCCGCGTGCTCGAACAGGCTGTCGCCCGAACGCAGCAGCGGCGCCACGACGGGCAGTTCTGCGTCTTTGAGCTCGTGGGTGAACTCGTGCTCTTCGAGGATCTGCTGGTCGGTCCATCGATCGGGGCGATAAAATTTGCTGACCACGAAGCTGCCGTCTTCCATCTCCAGCTGAAACACACGGTTTTCATAGCTGTTCAGTTCCAGCAGGCCGCCGGTAGGCACGAACCCGGCCGCTTCGAGCGCGTCCAGAATCAGGTCCGGCGACAGGCCGGCATATGGCGTTTCACTGGGCTGCGACATCGTCTCGCGTTTCTCGAGTTGTCAGGGCAATGGTTTTGATGAGCGCGTACACGCGCTGTCCCGTTGCGAGCGCGAGACGTTCCTGCGACAGAACCGTAATCCGTGCTTGTAGAGTCTGGCCCTCGCAGTCCAGATTGACCAGAACTGATCCGCTGTCCGGCTGACCGATCGTCCTGATTGTGCAGGGCAGCTGGTTCAGCACGCTGATCTGCTCTTGACGATGTAGAGACAGGCTTATGGCGTCGGCGGGAATCTGCACGCGCAGGTTGATGCCCAGCGATGACAGGTCTCCTCGAATCCACATGGCCGTCGTGCCGACCCTAACTTCACTCAAATTGTGCGATGGATCGAAGGCGTGGAAGCGGCAGGCGAGAATGCCGCCGAGGTCGATGTCCTCAGACAGTGCGTGGCTCAGGCCGATGCTCACCTCAGCTGGTGAACCCTGAGAAAGCACCGAGCCTCTGTCGAGGACGACCATGTGATCGGCGATCTGCAGAACTTCAGAAAGCGTATGGGTGACGTAGATAACGGGAAGGCCCAGATCGCGACATAGGAGCCCAAGTTCGGGCGCCAGTGCACGACGCGCTGGCCCGTCCAGTGCCGACAGGGGCTCGTCCAGCAGCCACAGCCGGGCGGGTGCCAGCAGAGCTCGGGCGAGGGCGACCCGCTGACGCTGGCCGCCCGAGAGTTCCGACGGTTTGTGTTGCAGCAACGGTGTCAGGCCGAAACGCGCAATAACCTGCTCGGGGGTCAGGCAGAAACCCCGCCGTCGAGTTCTTGGATAAAGCAGATTTCTGTGTACGGAGAGGTGGGGAAACAGGGCGCCCTCCTGAAGCACCAGGCTTAACGCGCGGCTGTGCGCCGGTACGAAATTGCTTGCGTCCTGCCAGATTTCGCCGTCCAAGGCCACCGTCATGGAGCCGCGGCCTTCCAGGCCGGCGATGCAGCGCAGCAGCGTGCTTTTGCCGGACCCCGAACTGCCCACGATGGCGGTAACGCCGCTGGAAGGAATATCCAGCGCCACGTCCAGCTTGAACTCGCTTCGGCGCGCCAGTTGTCCGGATATCAGCAGGCTCATGGCCGGCGACTCAGCGTGCTGTAGGTCACCGTCAGGGCCAGCAGCGAGAAACCCAGCAGCAGCAACGCTGTTATGTGCGCGGCGGCGTAATTCAGCGATTCGACCTGGTCGAACAGCAGTATGGACAGCACGCGGGTTTCGCCAGGAATGTTCCCGCCGATCATCAGCACTATGCCAAACTCGCCCAGGGTATGCGCAAAACCTAGCACGCCTGCTGCCACCAGCGCTCGCCGATGCAGCGGCAGCACCAGCCGCAAAAAGCGCCGGACAGGCGAATCTCCCAGCACGGCGGCGGCTTCCAGGAGCGTGTCGCTGGTCGTTCGAAAGCTGGCAGCCAACGGCTGGCTGACGAAGGGTAGAGAGTAGATGACCGACCCGATAACCAGGCCGCTGAAGGTGAACGCCAGCGGTGTTCCCGTAAGCCCGTTCCAAGCTTCGCCCAGGAAGCCCTCGCCTGCCATGGCGAGCAGCAGGTAGAACCCAAGCACGGTGGGTGGCAGCACCATGGGCAGTGCCACCAGAGCCTCCACCGGCGCGCGCAGCCTGCTCGATGAGCGGGCTAGCCACCAGGCCAGGGGCGGTGTCAGCAGGAGAAGGATAACCGTGGTTACCAGCGCAAGTGCCAGGCTCACCCCGAGACTCTGCAGCAGGTCGTTCAATTCTGCGGCGCTCAAGGTCGCGCATATCCGAGTTCTTCAAGACGCTCCCGAACTTCATCGTTCAGCAGAAACGTCATGAAGCGTGCGGCTTCAGGCTCGGTATTGCTTTTCAACAACACGATGCCCTGTTCAATGGGTTCGTAGCAGCTGTCCGGGGCCAACCAGATCTCCCGTGCTGGAACGTTTCGACCCAGCAATTGTGCGTAGGCGACGAAGCCGGCGTCCACCGCGCCCGAGGCCACGAAGTGAAAGGTCTGACTCACGTTGTTGCCATAGACGGCATTGGCTTGATTTGCCTGCCAGAGTCCGAGCCGCTCGAGGCAGGTTCTAGCCGCCGTGCCGTATGGCGCCAGCCGCGGATTAGCCAGAGCGAAGCGCTCGCCGGCCAGGGCGTCGGGCGATGCGGCGCGGTTGGGCATCCATAGAGCCAGCCGCCCCCGGGCATAGGTGGCTACCTGGCTTGCTGCCAGCCCGGCAGCATCGAGCTGCAGGGGCCGCTCCCGGTCAGCGGATAGAAACAGATGAAATGGCGCTCCCTGCGTGATTTGAGCGTACAGCATGCCGGATGAGCCGAAGACGGCATCGGGGCGGACCCCGGTCTGTTGCTGATAAAGATCCTGCACCTCGACGTAGGCGTCGCGAAAATTGGCGGCGACCGCCACGCGCAGTTCCTCGCCCGCAGCCCAAGTGCTCGTCAGGCTCCAGGCCAGCAGAAGTGTTCGCGCGATCATCCGCAGAGTCTATCAGTAACCATGAGTGCCCTGGGCCGGTGCCGTGCGAGTAGCACAGAACACCAGAACTTCCCGGGCACCTGCGTCCAGCAGGGTAGCCGCAAGCCTGGAGACAGTGGCACCGGTGGTCATGACGTCGTCCACGATGGCTATCCGTTCACCCCGCCACGGACGGCTGCGGAAGGCACCTTCGAGATTCGACAGCCTTCGGGTGCGTCCCAGGCCGCGTTGAGTGGCCGTTCGTCTAATTCGCTGGACGGCCAGACGGCGTAGTGGAACGCCCAGTCGGCTGCTCAGCGGCTTTGCCAGGGCAATGGACTGGTTGTGCCCGCGTCTGATGAGTCGCGATGCCGCCAACGGAACGGGCACCAGAACCTCAGGGAGAGGAACGCGACCGGCAAAGGTACCTGCCTGGCGTTCCAGAAACGCTTCGACCATCAGGTTTCCCAGAAGACGGCCTTCCATCAGGCCGAAACGTTCCTTCAGCCGGCGTACCCAGAGCTGCGCGAAGCCCTCATACAGCAGCGGTGCGAGCGTCAGAGAAAACGGTGGCGGGTCCCGTCCGCAGGTCTCGCACACGCTTGAGGGGAGCGCGGCTGTGCTCAGCGGCAAGGCGCAGCGCAGACAGCAGTGCTGGTTGTACGGAAGGGCAGCGCTGCAGCTCTGGCAGAGATCGACGCTGCCCTGTATCGCGAGAGGCTGATCGCAAAGCACACAGGCCCCGCTGAGGAGGGCGGCAGTCGACGACAGGACCCTGAAAGGCTGGCTCATCCCGGACTTCCCATCGGGTACTTGGGGACGGTCAGGCTGGCATAGTTTTCAAGGTGGTGCTGCGAGCTCTCCTTCCTGCAGAAACTCCGAGATCCGTCATGCTTCCGGCGCGTTTTTGGCTGGTGCAGTCCTTGTCATGGGGCGATTTTGGTCTACTCAATGGTTGGCGCCGCCTCAGGTGTCACCGTTTCAGCGAGGTTGAGGCTTGGCAATCAATCTGATGATGGAGAGCACCCCTTTTCGAACCCGGTGAGGTGCAGGATGCCGTAGACGCGGGCTCGCAGCTCAAGCTTTACCAGCGCCAGGTTCAGGCTTCAGCAAATGTCATTAAGACGGCCGACGCGGTCGCCGGTTTTCTTCTCGACGTACACCGTTGACGATTCAGCGCGATTCATTCTCCGGTTTCCCTTTGAAGCCTTCACCGTGAAGCCGTGCCGCTGGCAGTTTGGTGCTGAGCCGTTAGCCGGCCCCAGTGAGTTTTGACAGTCCGGAAAGTGCGAAGTATGGTCCGGCACATTCCCGGTTCGGGTGCCGGGCATTGCTCCGGCCGTTGCCCCTGATTCGGTTCACCCGGCTCGAATTACAACCCGCGGACAGCAATTACCGCTTAGCTGCAGCACCTTTATCGCGGTGCGAATTGCAGGAGGCTTCATGTCGTCATCTTTGCAGGATATGCGTTTTCTCATTCACGAGGTGTTCGATTTCGCGGGGCACTACCAGGCTCTGGCCGCCGCCAACCCCGGCAAGTTCGACGACATGTTGGATGGCGCTTTCATCGACGCCGTTCTGGAGGAGGGCGCACGATTTTCCGAGCAGGCGCTGGCCCCGATCAATCGCAGTGGTGATGAGCACGGATGCCGACTCGAGGCAGGAGAGGTCAAAACGCCGGATGGTTTCAAAGAGGCCTACGCCACCTACATTGAGCTTGGCTGGGCAGGTCTCATTGGCGATCCGAAATATGGCGGGCAAGGTCTGCCAGAGAGCCTGAGCCTGTTTCTGGAAGATCTGATGTGCTGTGCGAATATGGCGTGGACCATGTATCCGGGGCTCTCCCGCGGGGCGATCAACGCGCTTGATGCCCACGGCAACGATCTGCAGAAGGCGGCTTTTCTGCCAAAGCTGCTTACCGGGGCATGGACTGGCACCATGTGCCTTACCGAACCCCATGCTGGGTCGGATGTCGGGTTGGCAAAAACTCGCGCGAAAGCTGGACCAGACGGTACGTACGCCATTACCGGAACGAAGATATTTATTTCCGCGGGCGAGCACGATATGGCCGAGAACATCGTTCACCTGGTGCTGGCCCGGACCCCCGATGCCCCCGCAGGCACCAAGGGTATATCCATGTTCGTTGTGCCGAAATTTGATCTCGATGGCAGTCGCAACGGGGTTACCTGCGGCTCCATCGAAAACAAGATGGGTATTCACGGAAACGCGACCTGCGTCCTGCACTTCGACGAAGCCACTGGCTATCTGGTCGGGGAAGAGAATCAGGGTATGCGGTACATGTTCACGATGATGAACGCCGCACGCCTGGTGGTCGGCCTGCAGGGCGTCTGTCTGGCTCAGGCGGCGCTTCGGTCGTCGATGGCGTATGCCCGAGAGCGCTTGCAGATGCGGGCGCTCAAGGGCCCCGTTGCTCCAGAAAAACCCGCCGATCCCATCATTGTCCATCCGGACGTGCGACGCATGCTGTTGACCCAGCGGGCCATTGCCGAAGGTGGTCGGGCGCTGATCTACTTCACCGGGCAGACCGCCGATCGGTTCCTGCACGGCCCGGCTGAGGATCGTGTTCGTGCCGGGGAGCTGCTGGATTTTCTGACACCCATCGTCAAGGGAATGCTCACGGAGCTCGGGTTCGAATCCGTCAATGAGGCAGTGCAGGTCTATGGAGGCCACGGTTTCATTCGCGAGACCGGCGTCGAGCAGCACGTGCGGGATGTCAGAATCACGCTCATTTACGAAGGTACGACGCAGATTCAGGCTCTGGATCTACTGGGACGAAAGATTCTGATGACCCAGGGCAAAGGGCTTCTGATCTTTCTGGAAGAGGTTCACAGGGTAGTCGAGACGCTGCGCGAGCCGCTTCCTGAACTTGCCGGCGCTCTGGCTGAGACAGCGGACGAATGGGGTCGGCTGACGCTTGAGTTGGGTACCAGCGCTCAGCAGGACCTGGACGTGCTGGGCGCCGCGGCGGTGGACTATCTGTTCTACAGTGGCTATGCCACGCTGGCTTACTGCTGGGCGAGGGTTGCAGAGGTCGCCTGGAAAGCGCAACAACGGCATCGCCGAGATTCTGCCGAGGATGACCCCTTCCTGGCGGGTAAGCTGGCGACGGCCAGGTTCTACTTCAGTCGTCTGCTGCCGAGAAAAGCCTTCCACAAGCAGGTTATCGAAGCTGGGCCGGATGCCCTCGTCTCGGTCAGCGACGACGCGCTCAGCGCTCTTTAGGGCTCTGAGTTCACAAGGAGAAACGAAGCATGCTGGAATATCAGGCGCCGCAGCAGGATCTCGAATTCCTGCTGTTTGATCTTTTCAGAGTTCAGGAAGTCTGGGCCGATATGCCTCAATTCGCCGATCTTACGGACGATCTGGTTCGGGCAGTTCTGGAGGAAGGCGGAAAGCTTGCCGGGCAGGTGATGGCGCCGCTCAATCAGTCCGGCGATCAGGAAGGTTGCGAGTGGCAGGCAGGCCAGGTTCGCACCCCGCAAGGTTTCAAAGAGGCCTTTGCCGAGCTTGCCGGCGGAGGATGGCTGGGGCTCTCCGGCAATCCCGATTACTCCGGTCAGGGCATGCCCAAGCTCCTCGGCTGCCTGCTTGAAGAGATGTTCTGGGCCGCGAACAGCAGCCTTTATCTCTACGGCACGCTCACGGTGGGTGCTGCCATCTGCATCGAGGCCCACGCATCCGAAGCTCAGAAAGGCCTCTATCTGCCACGGCTTTACAGCGGCGAGTGGACGGGCGCCATGGCGCTCACCGAGGCTCATGCAGGAAGCGATCTGGGCATCATGCGCTCCAGGGCAGAACTCCGGGAGGATGGCAGCTACGCGATCACCGGTACCAAGATCTTCATCACCAGCGGCGAGCACGATCTGGCAGAAAATATCGTTCATCTGGTGCTGGCCAGGCTGCCGGATGCGCCCGCTGGCAGCCGCGGTATTTCGCTGTTTATCGTGCCCAAGTTCATTCCGGATGAAGCTGGTAATCCGGGAGTGCGCAACAGCTTTGCCAGCGGTTCCATCGAACACAAGATGGGCATCAACGGCAGCGCTACCTCGGTGATGAACTACGATGGCGCGACCGGTTATCTGCTGGGTGAGGAAAATCAGGGGCTCGCCGCGATGTTCACTATGATGAATTACGAGCGTCTGTCGGTGGGCCTGCAGGGTCTTGGTGCGGGCGAGCTTGCCTATCAGCAGGCCGCGCGTTATGCCGCGGAAAGGGTGCAGGGCAGAAGTGTCTCCGCAGCGCGGAACGCTGACGGGCCGGCAGATCCGCTGCTCGTGCACGGGGACATCCGCCGCATGCTGCTTACGGTGCGTGCGCTCACCGAGGCGGGCAGGGCTTTCTCCATGTTCGTTGGTATGCAATTGGACCTTGCCAAGTATGCTGAGAATTCTGCCGCCCAAGCGCTGTCAGAGTTGCTCACGCCCGTCGCCAAGGCCTTTCTTACAGACCGTGGCTTCGAATGCGCCGTGCTGGCTCAGCAGGTATTTGGCGGCCATGGGTTCGTCAGGGAATGGGGCGTAGAGCAGATCGTGCGCGACGTCCGCATTGCCCAGATCTACGAGGGAACCAACGGTATTCAGGCGATGGATCTCGTCAACCGTAAGGTGTTGCGGGACGGTGGCAGCACGCTCAGGTCCCTGTTAGAAAACATCCGCGCAGAAGCCGTTCCCGAAGCTTTCCGGGTGGGGCTGGTTGCCGCGCTGGATCGTCTGGAAACGGTTACCGCGGAACTGGTGAGCCGCGCGCGGCAGGATGCCGAACTTCCCGGTTCGGCAGCGACCGACTATCTGGATCTGCTGGGTTATACGCTGTACGCATGGCTCTGGGCTCGCATGGCCGAGACCGCGCCGGCGGACGAATTTGGTGATGCGAAGCGGCGCTGCGCCGAATTCTACTTCGCCCGAATCCTTCCCAGAACGCTTGCCCTCGAGCAGACCGTCCTGGCTAACAGTGCCAGCGTGATGGCCATGGATCAGGGAGCCTTTTAGTCCACGCGCAGAAGTGTAAAAGTATTGACGTTTTCGGGACAGGGATGCTCCGTGCGCCTTGGGTCACAAACGCCGACGGCTTTCAGGTAAGCGGACCATTCCGCCATCGTCTGGGCGGTCAGGGGTTGCCCATCTGTTCCGAAGGCGGGTAGCCGCCGGCCTCTGGTAACGGTGTAGAAATATTCCTGTCCCTGGATGGCCTTTATCATCATCACCTCGCCGAGCGGGTGGTCTTTGTAGCGCGGGCAGACCAGCAGGCGCACCGAAGTGGCGTAGTTGTTCTCCAGTCCGGACATGATGTTGAAATCATTGAAGCCCTCGCATCGCAGGGCCAGGTCGCGGCTCAGGCTCAAAACAAAGTCGATAGGGTCTGGTAGCGGGTCGCCGGACTGCGCTTCGATCGTCACCCTGTCCAGCAGGGCCGAAGCGGCTACTGCGCCAGGCAGTTCCTCGATTGACCTAGCAGACGCAGATTCTTCTCCAACTGGAGCCTCTTCTTCCACGGCATGCGTTGTTTCCAACTGCTTCGCGGGGACAAACTCTGCCATGCGCAGGACGGGACTGATGAGCGTGCCGGATTCCACCCATCCCCGGGGCGCGCTGGCCAGCAGGACTTCGCCGGTAACAGGGGCGGCCGGTGGTGATTCCGCGTGCTCGTCGGGGTCATTGCCAGCCGAGGTCGCCGTGAGCGTTGAATCCGCGTTGGCTGACGCGTTTCCATCGGTAGCGCCGGGCCCCCCGTCGGGCTCGGGCGAGCAGCCGGTGATCAGCAGCAAGAGCATCAGCAGGACGGCGGCAACTGTGATTTCGAAACTGGAATTCAGCGTCGGGGGCGCCAGTGGTCGGTCAGTTGCCTGTTTCATGCTCATGATGGCGTTCTTGGAAATGCCCAGGGATGGGATGCGGACAGGCCGCCGTCTACGGGGATCGCCTGACCGTTCACGTAGGACGCCTTGTCGCTCAGCAGAAAACAGGCCATCTGTGCGATCTCCTCCGGCTGTCCTGCTCGGCGAGTCGGATTGATCTGGCCGATGCGGTCTTCCCGGCCTTTTTCCCTGGCCAGATCGAATGTCGGACGGGTCATTCCGGTTTCGATGAGACCCGGACAGATGGCGTTGATCCGCACGCCGGTTCCATAGAGTTGGTAGGCCACGGTCTGGACTATGCTTACTACGCCGGCCTTGCTGGCGCTGTAGTCAATGCCCCCGGCATTGGCACGCAGCCCCGCAACGGACGCGGTGCACAGCAGAGCGCCGTTGCCCTGGCTGACGAGGTGGGCGGCGGCATGCTTTACGGCTAGGAAGACGCCGATGGTATTTACGGAAAGGGTGCGCTGCCAGTCATCCACGGTGAGTTCCTGCAGAGATTTCCGGCCCCCGCTGATCCCGGCGTTGGCGTGCAGGCCGTCGATGCCGCCGAAGGTGTCGATGCATTGATCAATGAAGGCGATAACCGCCGATTCCTCGCTGACATCAGCCTGAGCCGCCATCGCTTTGCCGCCCGAACTGGTGATCAAGGCCGCGGTATCTTTGACGGATTCAGCGATGTCCACCGCCAGCACGCTGGCGCCTTCCTTCGCTGCCAGAAGGCTTGTTGCCCTGCCGATGCCGCTGCCCGCGCCGGTAATGACAAGCCTTTTGTTCTCCAGTATTCCCATGAAATTTCTCCTCCCCGCACAGTCCGGGCCTAGACCGGTGCCTAGTAAACGGCGGCGACCAGATCCCGCACAAAAGCGGCAGACGCGCCGTCGGCGAATCCATGGTCGATATGCCGGGGCCGGCCCTCGCGCTCGATGCCAAGTGTCACGTCTGTATCACTGAGAAGCCGCACTCTTTCCTTCGGGTCACCCCGTGACTTCACGCCACCACCATGGATCTGGCGGTCTGCAGCCAGCGGATTCTGGTTTCTTCTTCGGCGGTCAGAGGCAGCTGATCGACGCCGAGCAGGCGGCGGATGATTTCCATACCGGCGAATGCCAGGGCCAGCGGATAGCTGAAGTCCGTCGGTGTCACATAACCTC
>JAHEEG010000220.1 GCA_024640825.1 Gammaproteobacteria bacterium | reverse complement strand
TCATATCCCGCGCATCATACCGGATCCGGCTACAGCAGACTCTTGCCCCCCTTTCCCTTCAACCTTTCCCTACGAGAAGGGTTCGGCGACGGCGCCGTTCTGATAGGGTAAGGGCCGCATGAGATGAACCAGGCGCCAGATACTCAATCTGGCCACTCGACCCGCGGACCGCCGCACCGTATCGACCAGGGCATGGAAAATCGAGATGCGACAGCTAACAGTAATTATCGCTCTGTTGGGTGGGCTCACAGTTGTCTCAACCCTGGACGCGCGACCCTACCCGGGCGTCTCGGGCCTTGCGGCGGCCGCGGACAGCGCCGTTACCGCCGGCTCGAACCCAGCCGGAATGACGCGACTGAAAACGCGAACCATGCAGGGCCGAATCATCGGGCTCTTCAGCGACACTACCTGGGAGAGCGAGTTCGAGAACGTAGGCATCACCAGAAAGTCCGAGGACTCGAACACCACCGTCGTTCCCACGGGCTACCTCGTACAACCCATGGACGAGGACTGGGTCTTCGGGTTCACCATCCTCGGCAGCGGGTTTTCCGACGATCTCGGCGACTGGCCCGGTCGCTACTTCATCGAAGATTACGATCTGATCTACGTCAACGCGTTTCCAAGCCTGGCGTACCGCGTGAACAACCAGCTCTCGCTGGCTGCCAGCATGGTGCTGACCTACAGCAGGTACAAGCAGAGCCGCGCCGTGCGAAACTCGTTGGATCCTGGATTCGGCGACGGCAACATGAAACTGGACACCGACGGTTACACCGCCGGGTTCGGGCTCTCGGCCCTGTATGAATTCACCGCCCGGACCCGGGTTGGCCTCACCTACCAGTCCAAGCTGGATCCCGAGCTGGACGGCAAAGCCAAGTTCAAAAACCTCGGCCCCAACACCGAAGCCGCCCTTTCGGCTACCGGCCTGCTGAACGCCAAGGTCGACACGAAGAGTCGCAGCCCGCAATCGGTGCTGGCGGGAATTTATCACGAGTTCGAGAATAATCACGCGGTGACACTCGACGTCAACTGGTCCGACTTCAGCAGTTTCAAGCTGTCCGAAATCTATATTGATGGCACCGGCATTGCCGACAACGACGCCAGGTACCAGGACATCTGGAGCGTGTCCGCCAGCTACAGCTGGCCGGTCAACGAACGCCTGATGCTGGGAGTGAGTGGCCTGTACGTGGGGGACATGATCAAGGATCGCGAGCGCACCATGACGCTGCGTCTGGATTCCCTGTGGTCCATCGGCGTCGGACTGGAGTGGCTGTGGAAGAAGGAGCGGAACCTGAGCGCCTCGGTCAGTTACATCGGCGTGGGCGATGCGCCCACCACCACACCGGGACTCCCGGGCCTCGGCACGCTCAGCGGTAAGTACACAAAGCGGGACGCGCTGCTGGTGGAAATCGCTCTGTCGTTGGGCTCGCCGTGAGCAAACCAACCGGACACTGCAGGCCCATATGATTCAGCGCAATTCAGTCGATGGCATTCCCGAACAGGCACTCAGCTACCGTTTCGTGCGCTCGGGCGGCCCGGGCGGGCAAAACGTCAACAAGGTCTCCAGCGCCGTTCAGCTGAGGGTCGACCTGGCGCGTACTGACCTGCCAGGCCCGGTGCTGGAGCGCCTGGCGCGCATCGCGCCGGGTCTAGTCACCCGGCACGGCGAGCTGCTGATTTTCGCCGATCGCTTCCGCTCGCAGCATCAGAATCGGGAAGACGCCCTGGACCGTCTGGAATCTCTGGTCCGGCAAGCGCGCCACGCGCCAAAGAAACGCCTGCCGACCAGACTTTCCAAGAACAAGAAGCACAAACGCCAGGAGGAGAAAAAGCAGCGCAGCGCCCAGAAGAAGCTGCGGGGCCGGCTCAGACTCAACCACCCCGACCGCTGATCAAACATGGACCGACCCAGGCCCTGCCTAGGGTGCGTACCAGATGGGCGAAGAATACGCCCGTTCCTGGGTGGTCATCGGCACTTTTTGGTCCATGGTCAGGCCATATCGCTTGGCGTCATAGGCGGTCCAGCGCGGCGTAGGAATCTCCACGACCCGGGCGTAGTAAAAGGCGCGCTGCCCAGGATCGAAGTCCGGATCTTTCCAGACTGCGATCAGCTCCGGATCGCCGATGGTGTTGGTCCAGCTGGCATTGGCAACGTCCACGGTATTACCCACCGAGGGAAGCGTGCCAGCGGAGCCAGGCCGGCGCGTATCGGCATCGCCCCAGGCAACGTCATAAACCTGCTCATGGGTTTTACCTTTGCCATCCAGCCACCCCTTGATGATCTGGATTCGATCGAGATTCCCGCCGAGCGGGTCTTTGAGCGCCGCGACCAGGAAACTGGGCGACTGATTCTCTTCCGCGGGGGCCAGATCTCCACCCATGGAAACCCCCTTGCTGTAACCGATGACACCGGGCGTGCGGGCTCGGGCATCGGAGTCCTCGAATTCATAGCCGCCGAAGAACCACAGGGTGATGCGGGGCCCGGTGGTCGCATAGACCTCTTTGCGCTGCATGGCGTCGAATATCGCCTCACGGGTGTTCTCGGTCGCCCAAACCGCCGCGTAGCCTGAAGCGAGCATTTCCCAACCGAAGATCTTGGTGTCTCCGAACTCGCCGACCAGGCCATCCCACCGGTGCGCACCGGGTTCCTTGCCACTGTGCTTGCCGAAAAAATTGTCTTCCTCTGCCGTCGACAGCGCGGTATGCGTATCGGTAGAACCCACCATACCGAACTTGTAGGGGTTGACGCCCAGTTTCTGCTCCAGCTTGAGCCCGTTCTTCAGCGCCTCCCGGGCGTATTCGTACTGCAGCATGTCCGGCGTTTTCTTCACCGGTCCCAGATTGCTGCGATCCCACAGCGCGTCGTATCCCGCCAGCTCATCATTGGGCGACAGGTACGGATGCGACTCCCCGTCTCCTTTGATCTGGGTCGCCTCATACAGGGGCTCCCAACGGGCCCGATTCTGGGCATACTGCTTGCTCAGCGCCCGTCCCGTTGCCGGATTGATTTCCGGGAACATCATCCCGTTGGACAGGTTGCCATTGTGGGCGAGTGCCAGCACCTGGCTGCCGGTCCTGTCTTCGAACGCGGCCATCCATTGCCAGAGGTCTTCCGGGTTGAAACTCTCGGCTGCGGTGAACGGCAGCATCTGCCGGGCGTCACTGCCATCGCCTCGATAGAGAACGTTACGGTGAAGGTTGTTGCCCCCTTCGGTGGAGGTCCATTCGTAGCCGATGATGACGCTGAAGCGCCCCGGATCGTTATAGCTTTCCGCGGTATCCAGATAGCGGTCCCACACCGCGCCAACGAACTTCGGATCCTCGAGAATGTCGGGAATGCTCTCCCCTGTGAGGCCAGCAAAGGTCGAGATCACCTCCATGGTCGCTGCCAGCGCCACGTCCCCACCCTGGTTGATCCGGTCGTGCCAGTCGCGGACCTTGGCGTCCCGCAGCAGCGTGGGATTGCCCTTGACGATCTCGTTCATGGTGCCCATGGCGTCGGAGTGGTCGGCGACCACCAGCCAGTCCAGCGGTCGGGACAGCTTCACCCGTTCGCCGTGGGAAGAGATGACCTCGTCTCCCCTGGCGAGTTGATAGGCTTCCGCTGGCCCCAGGGTGACCCCAAACGCGCGAGCATCCAGAGACAGGTTAGTGTGCACATGAGTGTCACCCCAGAGAACCCGGGTAGGGAAGTTTCGCCCCGCGTACGGCGAATAGCCAGGAGTCTTGATGCCCGTTCTGACGTCATCCTCGCTGGCCCGCACCCCGGGATAATCAGCAGCGACAGCAAGACCAGCTAGACCAAGCAGGGCAAGGCCAAGCGCGCCCCGGAGACTCAGGTCGATCGACGAGATCATGTAAATACCTCTCTTACTCAGTTGTTTCTAATCCAACCTCAATGGCGCCGGGGTCTCGCCTTTGCTCCCTGACAATCGGCTCAGCTGCTCCCGGGTCAGCTCGCCACTGCGGCTGAAGCGTCTGGCGCGAAGCCGATTCTCCAGAAATATTTTACCCTCCAGCTTGTAGCTGAAGGAATCCCGTCCGGGAAGCCCGAGCAGTTGCCTGGCCATGTCGAAAAGGCTGGTGCTGACCACCGCGCTGGTGGCGGCGTCTCCCAGACGGGGCACGACAAAGGACTGATTGTCGACCCCCTTGGCGAGCCGTGAGTCGTTAACGTCGAGCGTCACCGCGACGCCGGTGGCGCGCAGTTCCTTGTCGCCCGCATTCTGGACCCGCAGATCCAGGCGCATACGCTGCTCGAACATGCTGGACTCCACGGGCGTCATGCCAATGAGAAAGACCTCAACCGACGGGTCGGTGGCACAGCCACCGGCGATCAGGACCAGAAAAGCAATTACGAAATCGACCCGACTTCTCATGACGTGCACACCCAGAAACTCTGCATCCCCCGGAAACTCGGCACTGCTGCGTGGGTGTGGCCTCGCTCCGAAAGCCCCAGATGTGGAAATTTCTGAAACAGACCGGCGATCGCTTCCTGAGCCTCGACCCGGGCCAGCGGCGCCCCAAGGCAGTGGTGACGGCCACCGCCAAAGGCATGATGATGGGTATCCGCTCTCTCAATATCGAAGCGGTCCGGGTCCGGATAAACGGCGGGATCACGATTGGCGGCGGCCAGGGAAACCGTCACGCTGTCCCCACGACGCGCCGGGCAGCCGTCTATCTCCATGTCTTCGTGGGCGATGCGCCCCGAGGTTACCACGGGAGAATCGAAGCGCAGCATTTCCTCGACGGCATTTTCCAGCAGCGCC
>JAHEEG010000067.1 GCA_024640825.1 Gammaproteobacteria bacterium | reverse complement strand
CAGGTTCATAGGCACCATGGCAAATTGCATAGTCGCCCCGCCCTGCAGGAACAGCAGCTGGTAATCGTCAGGAATCTCGAGCAGCTCGATCAGATCTGCGGTGGCCCGCTCGGCAATGTCTAGGAACGCCTTGCTGCGATGACTCATCTCCATGACGGACATGCCGGTGCCCCGGTAGTCCAGCAGCTCCCGCTGAGCGGTTTCCAAAACCTCCAGGGGTAAAGCGGCTGGTCCTGCTGAAAAGTTGAAGACGCGGCTCATGTCTCGTCATCCTCTTCGTCCGGATCTTCGGATTCCACCACCCGCTGGACGCCTACCAGGCGCTCGTCTCCCCGCAGATTGATAAGGCGCACGCCCTGAGTAATCCGACCGAGCACGGAAATTTCCTCGGTTTTGGTGCGCACCAGAGTGCCCAGATCGCTGATGAGCATGAGCTCGTCTCCCTCAAAGACCTGCACGGCGCCGATCAGGTCGCCATTGCGGGCGCTGGTCTGCATGGCAATCACGCCCTGGACGCCGCGGCCTTTGACCGGAAAATCTTCCATGGAGGTACGTTTGCCGTAGCCTTTCTCGCTGGCCGTCAGCACCTGCCCTCCAGGCTGAGGAATGATCAAAGCGATCACCGAGTGATCGCCGGTCAGGCGAATGCCACGCACGCCGCGGGCAGTACGGCCCATCGCGCGAACGTCTGACTCCTTGAAGCGCGCCGCCTTCCCGGAGCTGCTGATAAGCAGGACGTCGCTGTGGCCGTTAGTGAGCGCAGCGCCAACCAGGGTGTTGTCGTCCTCCAGTTCCAGGGCGATGAGGCCCGCGGTGCGGGGCCGGGAAAACTGCTCCAGCGGGGTTTTCTTCACCGTCCCGTTGGCCGTTGCCATGAAGACGAACCAACCCTCGGCGTATTCTTTGATGGGCAGCACCGTGGTCACCCGCTCTTCCGGTGCCAGCGGCAGCATGTTCACCAGCGGCCGCCCCTTGGCGCCGCGGCTGGCCTGAGGAATCAGGAACACCCGCAGCCAGTAAACCTTGCCGAGATCGGAAAAGCACAACAGCGTATCGTGACTGTTGGCGACCAGCAGGTGCTCTACAAAATCCTCGTCTTTTACAGCGGTTGCCGCGCGCCCACGACCGCCCCGACGCTGTGCCTGATAGCTGGTCAGCGGCTGAGTTTTGGCGTACCCGGCATGAGAAATGGTGACCACCAGATCTTCTTCGTTGATCAGGTCTTCCACCGACAGGTCTTCATGAGAGCTGAGAATCTCGGTGCGCCGGTCGTCGCCATAGGTATCGCGAATTTCGCCCAGCTCGCCGCGAATGACCTCCAGCAACCGGTCGTGGGAGGCGAGAATGTCCTGCAGGTCGGCAATCTCCTCCAGAATGCCCTGGTAATCTTCCAGGAGCTTGTCCTGCTCCAGCGCGGTCAGGCGCTGCAGACGCAGGTCGAGAATGGCCTGAGCCTGCTCCTCAGAGAGGTAATAGAGCCCGTCCCGGAACCCGAACTCATCGCTGAGACCATCGGGGCGACAGGCATCACTGCCAGCGCGGGACAGTAACTCCTGGACACCTTCAGACACCCAGCCGCGGCTCATGAGCGCGGCACGAGCTTCAGCCGCCGCCGGGGAGTTTCTGATCAGCTCGATGACCGCCTCGATGTTCGCCAGCGCTACGGCCTGGCCCTCGACGATATGACCGCGCTGACGCGCCCTGCGCAGCAGGAAAATAGTGCGTCGGGTAACGACTTCCTTGCGGTGCTGCACAAAGGCTTCGAGCATCTGCTTGAGGTTGAGCACCCGCGGCTGACCATTGACCAGCGCCACGCAGTTGATGCCAAAAACGGACTGCAGCTGGGTCTGTGTGTAGAGATTATTGAGCACGACTTCGCCGGATTCGCCGCGCCGCAGCTCGATAACGACACGCATACCATCTTTGTCGGATTCATCACGTAGCTCAGTAATGCCCTCGATCTTCTTTTCCTTGACCAGCTCGGCGATGCGTTCGATCAGCCGGGCCTTATTCAGCTGATAAGGAAGCTCCGAAATGATGATGGTGTCCTTGTGAGACTTGTCATCACTGATAACCTCAGCCCGGGCTCGCACATAAATACGCCCGCGACCGGTACGGTACGCCTGCACAATGCCAGCGCGGCCGTTGATAATGGCCGCGGTTGGAAAATCGGGCCCCTGAATGTGCTCCATTAGCCCGTCAATGCTGATGCCAGGGTCGTCCAGCAAGGCCAGGCAGCCATCTACCACCTCCCGCAAATTGTGCGGTGGGATGTTGGTGGCCATACCGACGGCGATTCCCGAACTGCCATTGACCAGCAGGTTCGGGACCTTGGTCGGCAAAACCTCGGGCATCTCGAGCGTGTCGTCGTAGTTGGCGACAAACTCCACCGTTTCTTTATCCAGATCTGCCAGAAGCTCAGACGCAATGCGCGCCATGCGTACCTCGGTGTAGCGCATGGCCGCCGGTGGGTCACCGTCCACGGACCCGAAATTGCCCTGCCCGTCCACGAGCATATAACGCATGGAGAAATCCTGGGCCATGCGCACCACGGTGTCGTAAACGGCCACATCGCCGTGGGGGTGACGTAGGGTCGATTGTAGGTGTTGTTGAGCTCGCTCATGGCGAACAGGACCCGCCGATGCACGGGCTTGAGGCCGTCCCGCACATCGGGGAGCGCGCGACCGACGATCACGCTCATGGCGTAATCAAGATAGGACTGCCGAAGCTCGTCCTCGATGTTGACCGGAACGATTTCCCGGCCCTCGTCGGAACCCAGATCAGACATAGAGTTTCGCTGCAAAAAAAGCGCGCCATTTTACCACGAAGCCCGGTGGATACTGACCTTTTTGGCCGATTAAGAGCGGATAAATTGACGACAGCGCGCCGGCTTCGACGGGTATAATTCCGCGATGCCGAAATCCTCCTGCGAGTTCATCATCGACGCCCGGTGGGCGCTGCCCATCGCTCCTGAAAACCGGGCGCTGGATCACGCCAGCCTGGCCATCAAGGACGGCGTAATCGCGGCCTTCGGGCCCAGCTTCGAGGTACATTCGAATTTTACCGCCCGCGATCATGTGACGCTGGATCACCACGTGCTGCTGCCCGGGCTGGTGAACGCGCACGGACACGCAGCCATGTCCCTGCTGCGCGGATTCGCAGAGGACGCCCCCCTGGAGGAGTGGCTGACAAAACATATCTGGCCGCTGGAGGCCCGCGTGGTCAGCGAGGATTTCGTGCGTGACGGCAGCCGACTCGCCATGGCGGAGATGATCAGAGCCGGCATCACCAGCTTCTCCGACATGTATTTCTACCCGGAAGTGGTTGCACGGGAAGCTAAAGCGCTGGGCATGCGCTGCCAGGTTGCGTTCCCCATCATCTCTTTCAGCAATGCCTGGAGCACCTCCAGTGATGAGGCCATCCATAAAGGCCTGTCTCTGCACGACGATTTCCGCGGAGACCCGCTTATCAGCGTGGCCTTCGGCCCCCACTCGGCCTACAGTGTCAGCCGTCAGGACCTGGAAAAAATCCTGATGTATTCTGAGGAATTGGACGCGAACGTGCAGATTCACCTGCACGAGACGGCGGCGGAGGTTGCTGACGCCCGGGCGAACCTGAACAGCACCTGGATACGGCAGCTTCATGCCATTGGCCTGTTGAGCCCCCGCCTGCAGGCCGTACATATGACCCAGATCGACGACACAGAAGTCGATCTGCTGGCAGAGGCCGGCGTCCACGTCATTCACTGCCCGCATTCGAATCTGAAGCTGGCCAGCGGCATTTGCCCCGCTGACCGACTGTTGAAGTCGGGCATCAATATCGCCCTTGGCACCGACGGCGCAGCTTCCAACAACAGCCTGGATCTTCTGGCAGAGGCCCGGCTGGCGAGCCTGCTGGCGAAGATAGCAGGCGGCGATGCGCGATCACTGCCGGAATCGAGAGCGCTGGAAATGGCAACACTGGGTGGCGCAAAGGCCCTGGGCCGGGAGCAGCAGATCGGTTCGCTTGAACCCGGCAAGCTGGCCGACGTCGTGGCAGTCGATCTCAGCGCCCCCCGCTTTCAACCCGTGTACAACCCCATGGCCCAGCTCGTTCACACTGGCGCCGGCAGCGCCGTCAGTCACGTCTGGATCGGCGGCCGGCCGATTCTCAGCGAGGGTGCCTTCACAAACTTCGACGAGCTTGCCATGCTCCGCAATGTCAGCAGCTGGCATGCGCAAATCTGCCCCTAGACGCAAGGACCATGAGAAGCCGATGAGCAGAAAGTCAAACGTCGATCAGCAGGAAATCGCCAAATTCGAGGCGCTGGCGAGTCGCTGGTGGGATCCCGAGGGCGATTTCCGACCGCTGCACGACATCAACCCGGCGCGGCTGGAGTACATCCGCTCGCGGGCTCGGCTGCAGGGAGGCCCTGTCCTCGACGTCGGCTGCGGTGGCGGTATTCTCAGCGAGGCCATGGCCCGCAGCGGCGCGGATGTCACCGGTATCGATATGGCGGAAGCGCCGCTGGCGGTAGCACGGCTGCACGCCCTGGAAACGGATACGTCCGTGACATATCTGGCCACCACTGCCGAAGCGCTGGCAGCCGAACGGCCGTCCGGTTTCCAGACGGTAACCTGTCTGGAAATGCTGGAGCACGTTCCCGACTACCCATCCACCGTGCAGGCCTGCGCTGACCTGACGACCCCTGGTGGCGAGCTTTTCTTCTCCACCATCAACCGCAATCCGAAAGCCTATCTGCTGGCAGTAGTTGGCGCAGAGTACGTTCTGGGCCTGCTGCCGAAAGGCACGCATGACTACGGAAAATTCATCAAACCCTCAGAGCTGGCCGCCGCGGTGCGCCGTGCCGGCCTGGTGGTCAGAGATATGACGGGCATGCGCTACAATCCTTTCTCGAGAAAATGCTCGCTGGGTTCAGACATCGACGTGAACTATCTACTGCATGCCAGCAAACCCTGATTATCCGGAACTGACGTCCGGCAAAGCGCACTGGCGCTATCAGCCCAGTTCGGCCTGCCTGCAGGACCAGGTCATTCTTATCACCGGCGCCGGCGACGGTATCGGACGCAGCGCGGCCAAGACCTTCGCCGTGCACGGGGCAAACGTCATTCTGCTGGGTAGAACCCGCAGCAAACTTGAGGCCGTCTTCGACTGGATCACCGATCACACCGACACGGAGCCGGTGATCGTTCCCTGTGACCTGCTGGTTGTGGACGACAACAGCGCCAACGCCCTCGCGCAGGCCATCGAAGAGGGTTTCGGGCGCCTGGACGGCATACTCCACAACGCCTCTCTGTTAGGACCCAAAACCCCGGTGGCTTACTATCCCAGCGAGGACTGGGCAAAGGTGATGCAGGTGAACGCGTTTGCACCTTTCCTGCTCACCCGGACCCTGCTGCCGCTGCTGCAGCAGAGTGCCAACGCTTCAGTGGTGATGACTTCATCCAGCGTGGGTCGGCAGGGCCGTGCGTACTGGGGTGCTTACGCCGTCTCGAAATTCGCCCTGGAGGGCCTGTGTCAGGTGCTCGCCGATGAGCACGAGAACGTCAACCGGGTACGTTTCAACAGCCTCAACCCCGGGGGAACCAGGACTACCATGCGGGCCACGGCCTACCCGGCAGAAGATCCAGGCGAGGTGCCCACGCCTGAATCACGCATGGATATTTACCTGTACCTCTTCGAACAGGCATCTCTGTCGCTCACAGGCGCGCAGATCGATGCCCGGACCTGGAAAGGGCCACAGGCACCGACCGCCGCGCCAGCTTCCTGACGGAAAAGCGTCAATTAGCCGGCGGCCAACAGATTTTTGGCGCGCACATCGACGGAGAAATATTTCAACTAATTGATTTTTAACAAAACACAAAAGGCAAACTACTGGCACGAAACTGGCTTCATGTTGTTTCTCTCACTCCAGCAGCAATACAAACCGAAACTGCAGAGGCGTCGTCCAAATGGCATCTATCACCAAGCTTAGAACCTCCGAGTCCATTCGGTTTTTCGATCATTCCGTTGCCCTGTCCCTGGTGCAGGCTTTTCACCAGCATCTGGACCTGAAGCGGCTGCTGGCGGTTTTCTGGTCTCAATCCGCCGCTGTGTTCCCGGCTTCCAGCCTGCGATACCGCAACGCGGATCAGAACATGGAAGTACACTTCGGCAGCGCCGGCCACCACAGTGCAAGCTACAACCTGACCTACCAGAACGAGAAGCTCGGCGAGCTGATGTTCACGTTCGCGCATCGCGTGGATGAAGACACGCTGGCAACGGCCGAAGATCTGATCGCACTGGTGATGCCGGCGGTCAAGAACGCCCTCGCGTATCGCAGCGCCTGCCGCGCCGCCGAGCTGGCGCGGGCTCAGCCCGCCGAAAAAGCCAGCACTCAGATGATGGACACGGACGATGGCTTGCTGCTGTTGGGAATCGACGGTTTTCGCGAGATTCGCCAACGCAATGGCGCGGCCTGGGCGCAGACCATCGTAGAGACGGTACAAAGCCAACTACAGGAGGGACTGCGCGAAGCAGACAGCGTGTTTCAGATCGACGACGGGCTGCTGGCGGTGCTTCTGCCGCGGACGCCCCGGACCGACGCGCTGGGCGTCGCGGCCAAGGTCCGGGTACTGATCGGCAGCATGCATCTGCGCGACGCGCAGGTCACCGGCCAGCTAACCGCCTGCATGGGGATCGCTTGCACCAGGGGGACGGAGACTGCTGAGCAGGTGTTGCAACAAGCGCGCACGGCGCTGCAGGAGGCTCGGGACGCCGGCAGCAACAGCCTGCGAATATTCCAGGACTGAGCCGCAGCGTCACGCCGACGGCGTCAACTGAGGATATGGCAACAGCACCGACTTTTCCTTATCGGGTCGATTTCTGGCCCCCGTCCTGCGTCCGGGCGGCAGAGTAAGTGGCAATTTCAACAGCTGATAGAGGGTGCGCAGATCCTCTTCACCCATCTCCAGGCAGCGGCCGCTGCGCACCGTAGAGGGCATGATCACAGGCCCGAATCGGACACGTTTGAGACGGCTTACCGTCAAACCAACGCTCTCGAACAGCCGTCGAACCTCTCGATTGCGCCCCTCCATCAGCACCACGTGGTACCAGTGGTTCGTACCGGAGCCGTTGTAATACTGGATGTCACTGAACTGCAGCCGCTCAGCATCTGCGATAACCCCTGATTTCAGCGCGCGCAGCTGCGCCTCATCAAGCTGGCCGTTCACCCGTACGGCATACTCACGATCCAGACCTGTAGAGGGATGCATGAGGCGATGAGCCAGCGCCCCATCATTGGTCAGCAGCAGCAGCCCCGATGTCTGAACGTCCAACCGACCCACGGAAATCCAGCGTCCCTGTCGCAGGCTGGGCAGATCGTCGAATATGGTGCGCCTACCCTCCGGATCACGGCGGGTACAGATGACCCCGGCAGGTTTGTTCATCAACAGAACGCGACAGCCTGCCTGAGGCGCCCGACCGGTTGGACGGCCGTCCACCCGGATCGTATCCGCGCCAGATACCCGCTGGCCAAGCTGAGCGGTTTCGCCGTTCACTTCGACCCGACCGGCAGAGATCCAGCGCTCCAACTCGCGACGGGAGCCATAGCCGAGCTCGGCGAGAACTTTCTGCAGCTTTTCCGTTTCTGCAGCGGAGGGCTCTTTCTTAGCTGAGGGATCTTTACCCGCTGAGGGCTCTTTACCCGCTGAGGGCTCTTTACCCGCTGAGGGCTCTTTACCCGCTGAGGGCTCTTTCCTAGCTGAGGACTCTTTACCCGCTGAGGGCTCTTTCTTACCTGACGTCCGGGACGCGGCCCGGGAGTGCCCAGCGGGGGCCCGCCCTTCGGGTCTCTTGCCCCTGGCCATGTCAGCCGCGGGGAACGCCGCGTGATGAGGTGGGCAAGTGCAGCACTTCCGCAGACTCGACGATCACCTCTTCAGCGTTGTCCTGCTGCGCTGGCAGCGTGCCGTGGGTAGCGCTGGCGTGCCCAGAATTTCCGTCCGGCTCTGTTTCGGCTTCCGTTTCAGTTTCAGCTTCCGCTTCGGCTTCCGTTGCGGCTTCCGTTGCGGCTTCCGTTGCGGCTTCGTCGAGACCAAACCGTTCGGGATGATCGTGCTGGGCTACCTCGACGGCTTCTTCGATAACCTCATCGATCAGCAGCGGGTCAATGAGGGATGTAATCTCTGACAGCGGTGGCAACTGATCCAGGGACTTGAGGTTGAAGTAGTCGAGAAACGCTCTCGTTGTGCCATACATGGCAGGACGTCCAGGAACCTCGCGCTGCCCGACCACCCGAATCCAGCCCCGTTCGAGCAGCGTGCGCATGATGCTCTGGCTGACGGCAACGCCACGTACCTGCTCGATGTCTCCACGGGTCACCGGTTGCCGGTAGGCGATCAGCGCCAGAGTCTCGAGCAGCGCCCGGGAGTAACGCGGCGGCCTTTCTTCCCAGAGCCGGCTGATCCACTGAGACAGCTCCTGCCGGACCTGATAACGAAATCCGGAGGCGACCGTGATCAATTCGTATCCCCGACCTTCGGCCTCCTCCTGGAGGGTCTTCAGGGTTTCGCGAATCTGCTCGCGGCCTTCTTCAGAATCTAGCTCGCCATGGGCAAAAAGCCGGGTCAGATTGTTGACGGTGAGCGGTTCGTCCGCGGCCAGCAAAGCGGCCTCGACGATCTGCTTGAGCTTTTGAGAGTCGATGAGATCTGACATTTTCTGAGCCTCGATGCCCTTTTCTGTGTCGTCGGCTGTGTCTTAGGTTGTTTGCCGGGAGGCCTGCGCTTCGGGCACCCGGACGTAAATGGGCGCGAACGGTTCGCTCTGCACGAAATCCAAAAGCCCTTCCCGAAGCAGCTCGAGTATGGCCAGAAACGAGACCACTACCCCCATGCGTCCCTCCTCCACGGTAAACAGGGTGGCGAACGAAATGAAATCGCTGGCGGCATTGACTCGGGCAAGCACGTTGGACATCCGCTCACGCACGGAGAGCGGTTCCAGGGTGACAGAGTGGTGCTCGAACATCTCGGCCCGCTTGAGCACGTGAGCAAGTGCCAGCAGCACCTCGCGCAGGTCAACCTCGGGATCTGCGTGCTGACGGACAGGCTCCGGGCGCGCGGCCTGGAGGCCGAATATGTCCCGCTCCATTCGAGGCAACTCATCGATCCCCTCAGCTGCCGTCTTGATCTGCTCATATTCCTGCAGCCGGCGAATCAGCTCGGCTCTGGGGTCAGTCTCTTCATCGTCGCCATGCGCGGGCCTCGGCAGCAGCATGCGCGACTTGATCTCCGCCAGCATGGCCGCCATCACCAGGTACTCTCCTGCCAGTTCGAGCTGCATGGCGTGCATGAGTTCTATGTAACCGATGTACTGCTCGGTTATCGCGGCGACTTTGATATCCAGAATGTCAAGGTTTTCTCGGCGGATCAGGTAAAGCAGCAGATCCAGGGGGCCTTCGAAGGTTTCGAGAAAGACTTCAAGAGCTTCCGGCGGGATGTAGAGATCGGTGGGCAGATCTCGCACGGCTTCGCCCTTCACCAGGGCTATGGTGCTCTCTTCCGCCTGTCTGGCCTGATGAAGGCGGTGGACCGTCGCCTGAGGGTGCTGAGTCATGCTGTCACTTACCTGTAGGATATGCCGATTGCCGAGCGAACGTCTTCCAGTGTTTCCCGGGCTTCGTCCCGGGCTTTCTCAGAACCTTCCAGCAGAATGGAATGTACCAGATCCGGGTCCTGTTCGAATTGCTGAGCCCGCTCACGCATGACAGCCTGCTCGGCATTGATGGCCTCGATCAGCGGCTTTTTGCAGTCGAGGCAGCCGATGCCCGCGCTCACGCAGCCATTGCTGGCCCAAGTGCGCGTGTTCTCGTCCGAGTAGATCTCATGAAGCGAGAAAACCGGACAGTTCGCCGGGTCACCGGGGTCGTTGCGTCTCACCCTGGCAGGGTCGGTTTTCATGGTGCGGATCTTATCGCTTACGGAGTCCGGATCTTCCCGCAGGGTTATCGTGTTGTTGTACGACTTCGACATCTTCTCGCCGTCCAGCCCGGGCACTTTGGCCTCACGGGTCAGCAGGGCTTTGGGTTCAGCGAGAATGATCCGGCCGCCGCCCTCCAGATAGCCGAACAACCGCTCCCGATCGCCGATAGACAGGTTCTGCTGCTCGCCCAGAAGCGCGCGTGCGCGATCGAGCGCTTCACCATCACCCTGCTCCAGATACTTCCGACGCAGATCCCGATACAGCCGGGCTGCTTTCTTGCCCATCTTGGTGACCGCGGATTCCGCAAGCTCCTCGAAGCCAGGCTCGCGCCCGTAGACGTGATTGAAACGGCGAGCCACCTCGCGGGTAAGCTCAACGTGGGCAACCTGATCGGCACCCACGGGCACATTGCCGGCGCGATAGATGAGAATGTCGGCGGCCTGCAGCAGCGGGTAGCCGAGAAAACCGTAAGTGGCGAGGTCCCGGTCGTTGAGCTTCTGCTGCTGGTCCTTGTAGCTGGGAACACGCTCGAGCCAGCTGACGGGCGTAATCATGGACAGCAGCAGGTGCAGTTCCGCATGCTCTGGCACCTTGGATTGGATGAACAGAGTAGCAGCACCCGGATTGACCCCAGCGGCCAGCCAGTCCACCACCATGTCCAGAGCGTGTTGTTCGATATTGCCGGTGTCTTCGTAGCTGGTCGTAAGGGCGTGCCAATCCGCGACAAAGAAGAAGCACTCGTACTCGTGCTGCAGCTGCAACCAGTTCTTGATGACCCCGTGATACTGGCCAAGGTGAAGTCGGCCGGTGGGTCGCATGCCGGACAGCACGCGACTGCTGGATTCATTACTGCTCAACGCGGAGCCTTCTGCAACGGTCAAGCAGCTATTATAGGGTCGCCAAGCGGGTGCTGTCAGGCAAAGTCACCCAGGCCCTGACGAATGATTTCCGGCGCGTCTCCAGTAAGATCTACCACCGTCGTGGAAACCAGCCCGCAGGCGCCGCCATCGAGGATCACATCGACGACGTTACTGACAAGATCGCGAATTTCTTCCGGGTCGGTGAGCGGCAATTCGGCACCGGGCAGCCGCATGGTAGTGGTCATCATGGGCTCGCCGAGAGATTCCAGAAGCCCGAGCGCGACGGGATGGTCAGGAACCCGCAGGCCTATGGTTCGACGCTTCGCATGCACCAGACGCTTTGGAACCTCTTTGGTGGCAGGCAACACAAAGGTAAACGGCCCGGGGGTGAAGTGTTTGAGAATCCGATAGTTGGGGTCGCTGACCCTTGCGTAGTTGGCGATCTCCGAGAGGTCCCTGCAGGTGAGCGTGAACCGATGCTTGTCGTCCAGCTGCCGGATTCGGCGAATACGTTCCAACGCCTGCTTGTCACCGATGTGACACCCGAGCGCGTAGGTAGTATCCGTGGGATACACCAGAAGACCACCGCTGGCGACAATTTCTGCCGCCCTGTTCAGCAGACGCTGTTGCGGATGAGAAGGATAAACGGTGAGATACTGACTCACGGAGGTGACGGTTACAGCCTGCTACAGATTCTTTATTATCACACGCCCGAAAGCCTGCCGCTTCAATCAATATGATCCAAATCCCAATATGAACCAACTGCTGGATCTAGCCCCGGTCCTGATATTCGTGGTGGTCTTCTTCACCACCGACATCTACCTCGCCACTGGGGCGCTTATGGCGGCGGTGACCGTGCAGGTCGGGGTATACCTGCTTCTGAAGAAGCCGGTCAGCCGGGAACTGCAGCTGACTTTCTGGGCCAGTCTGATCTTCGGCGGGCTGACGCTGGCATTCAGGAACGAAACCTTCATCCAATGGAAACCCACCATCGTCAACTGGCTGCTGGCGGGCTCTCTCATAGGCAGCTACTACGTCGGCAAAAAAAATCTCATCGAGCAGCTGTTAAGTAAGCAGCTGACCCTGGTGGACGAAGTCTGGACCCGGCTCAACTTCGGCTGGGCGCTGGGCTTCTTCATCGCCGGGGCGCTGAACCTGATCGTGGCCTACAATTTCTCAATGGAGATCTGGGTAACATACAAGCTGGTGGGTGGATTCGCCCTGACGTTCATTTATATCGTCATCACCATGCTCTATCTGGCCCATAAGGGGTTTCTCGACAGCGAAGACACCGCCATCCAGAAAGGAATTGAGGTTGAAGACAAAAGCTGAGGCTTTCGCAGGACGCATAGCCCGCCTGACCGTGTTGCTGGTCGCCCTGCTGACAGGCGCCACCGCGGCGGGCGAGACGGCATATATCTCCGACATGTTCACGGTGCCACTACGCAGCGGCCCCTCGACTGCCAATCGGATACTGAATAGGGGACTGCCGAGCGGCATGAAGCTGGAGGTTCTGCAACGGGACCGGGAAGCCGGATATGCACAGGTGCGGACCCCGGGAGGCAACGAAGGCTGGCTGCCGCTCCAATATGTGGTGTCGCAACCTGTCGCTCGCGTCCAGCTGAAAACGGCCAATCAGGAGATCGCGCGCCTCGAGAAGGTTGTCGCGGAGCTGCGTAGCAGCCTTTCCGAGGTGGAGCAGGACAAGGACCAGATCGAAAGCACCAAGACGGGGCTGCAGTCTCAGACCGCAGCGCTGGAGATAGAGCTGGCAGAAATCAAACAGGTTTCAGCGAGCGCGCTGGAAACGGCGGCGGCAAACAGACGCCTTACGGAGCTCAACGGACGCCTGCGCGAAGAGCTCGACGACATGGTCACTGAGCTGGATACATTACGAGACGCTGCGCAGCAGCGCTGGCTGCTCATCGGGGGCGGGCTGGTGTTGCTGGGGCTGGTGCTTGGCATAGGGATAAAAGCACGTCCGCGACGCAGTGCCTGGAGCTGACGCATGGCTGCCGTTCTCAGCGTAAACCTGAACAAAATCGCTCTGCTGCGCAATTCCCGTGAGGGCCAGACACCCAGCGTTATCGAGGCCGCCCGCACCGTGCTGGCGGCGGGAGCCCGAGGCATTACCATCCATCCTCGCCCAGATCAGCGCCACATCCGACCCTCGGATGTGGAAGCGCTCAGCTTTCTCCTGAAAGATTACCCGAGCATAGAATTCAACATCGAGGGCAATCCGTTCGCCGGACCGCGGGACAATGGTTATCCGGGATTCGACGCGCTCATCGAAGCCGCCCACCCGCATCAGGCCACCTTGGTTCCCGACAGCGATAATCAGCTGACGTCTGACCACGGCTGGGACCTCGGTGGAGACACGACGGCTCTGCGCCAAGCCATTAAACGCTATCAAGACTGGGGGGCGCGGGTCAGCCTGTTCATGGACCCCGACCCTGAGCAGATAGCCAGGGTGCCGCAAGTCGGCGCCGACCGCATTGAGCTGTATACCGGGCCCTTTGCCGAGCTGGCGACAAATCGCGGCCTCGATGCGCCGGACACAGTCGAAAGTCTGGAAAGTTATCGCAACGCGGCCAGGCAGGCCGTGGCGCTGGGGCTTGGTGTCAACGCGGGTCACGACCTGGATCAGCACAATCTGCGACTGTTCCGACAGATAGCCGAGGTGGCTGAAGTTTCCATCGGCCACGCACTGATCAGTGACGCGCTGAACGCGGGGCTCGCCGCTACGGTTCGGGCCTACCTGGCAGCACTGGCCGGGTTGGCTGACTAGATCGACACGCGTTTCGGAACCGGAGTACGAGCACCATGAAAAAATACCTGTTGATGATTTTGCTGCTGAGCCTCTCCGGGGCAATCGACGCGGCCGCTCAAGATGCCGCGGGCGCAGCTGTCAATGATCCGGAGCCAAAGGTCCGTTTGACAACAACCCTGGGGGACATCGACGTGTTGCTGTTCCCGGACCGGGCCCCGCTGAGCGTTGCGAATTTCCTCCGGCTTGTAGACGACGGCTTCTACGACGGTCTGATATTCCACCGCGTGATCGCCAACTTCATGATTCAGGCGGGCGGCTTCGATGCCGAGATGAACTACCGGGAAGCGCCCGGCACGGTGGCGAACGAATCGTTCAACGGGCTGAAAAACCGCAAGTTCAGGCTGGCCATGGCCCGTCAGAACGATCCCGACTCCGCCGGCGCACAGTTCTTCATCAACGTCCGCACCAACCCGCACCTGGATGCCACTTCCCGCCAGCCAGGCTATTCCGTGTTCGGCGAGGTGATCGACGGCCAGGACGTGGTCGAGGAAATCGAACTCGTCGACACCGCAAACTTCAGCTTGGATGATGGTTCAAAAATGGCGGCGGTTCCCGAAACCCCGGTCGTCATCATCGAAGCCACCCGCCTCCCCTGATTCGGGCCGACGCCGGTTCGTTTCACATGAGTTCCAGCGACCGTTCCCGGGACAGCGGAAAGAAGGGATTCCACCACAACCTTCCTACTGCGTGCCCAGGTTGAGTATGATGGCGCGTTTTTCACCGGGCAAATTTCATGAGAACACTGCTAATCGCCGCGGCCAGCGCCATCTTTTTCGCGGCCGTCGTTACCGAACTGTCCACCCGCCTGTGGCCGGAAAGCTACATCGCCCTGCTTCTGCTGGCTACCATCGCGCTGTTTCTGTCGGGGTTGCTTAATCTGAAGCTGGCCCGAACCGCGGGCGGTACAGCCGCTGTAGCTGCCGCTCCAGGCAGAGCTAGAACTGAACCACGCTCCCGCAATCGCGACGACAAAGGGCGGGGTGGACGAGACAGGCCTCAGAGCAACGGCGGTCAACAACCGCGTAAAGCACCGTCTCAGCAACCGGAGGCTCCCGCGGGTCCCCGAGAATCGGGCACCGTGAAGTGGTTCAACCGAACGAAAGGCTTCGGCTTCGTCATCCGCGAATCCGGGGAAGAGATTTTCGTCCACCAGCGATCCATTCGGTCCGAGGGTCAGGGTGACGAACGCCGCCGACCCATGCTGCGCGACGGCCAGGCGGTGAATTTCGTGGTCGCGGAGCGGGAAAAAGGCCTGCAGGCGGAAGACGTCGTGCCCGCCGACGAGTAGTGAGGGCGGGGACGATACCAGCATGAACCTGCGAAATCTGGTAGCCGAGCGCCTCGAGGCCGCCCTGGAGGCCAGTCTGGGCGAGCCCGCGTCGGCAATCGTGCAGCCTGCCAGCAAGCGGGAGTTCGGCGACTACCAGGCCAACGGCGTTATGGGCGCGGCGAAGCGGAGCCGGCGGAATCCGCGCGAGCTGGCGGAGACCGTGCTCAAGCAGGCGGATCTCCTGGACGTGGCCGAGAAAACTGAAATCGCCGGGCCCGGATTCATCAACATCACCCTGTCGGAGGACTTTCTGGCGGGCCTGCTGAATCGGTCCGGCGCCCTGCTGACACCGACCAGCAAGCCGGAAACCATTGTCATCGACTACTCCAGTCCCAACCTCGCCAAAGAAATGCACGTGGGGCACCTGCGCAGCACCATCATTGGGGACGCTATGGCGCGCGTATTGACCGCTCTGGGACATCGGGTGATCCGGCAGAACCACGTCGGCGACTGGGGAACCCAGTTCGGCATGCTGATCACCTATCTGAACGAAACCGGGTCGGACTCGGATCTGCTGGCGGATCTGGAATCCTTTTACCGACAGGCCAAGGCCCGTTTCGACGCGGACCCGGAATTCGCGGAACGCAGCCGCCAGTCGGTGGTCAGCCTGCAGGCAGGAGACCCGGAAATTCGCACGCAGTGGCGGCGTTTCATAGACATATCTCTGTCCCACTGCCAGAACACTTACGAGCGCCTGGGGGTCCTGCTGACACCGGACGACGTTCAGGCGGAGAGCGCCTACAACGATGACCTGCCGCAAGTGGTGAGCGATCTCGAGGCCCAGGGTCTGCTGCGGGACTCTGAGGGTGCCCGATGTGTATTCCTGGACGGGTCTGCAAACGAATTCAAAGGCAAAGGGGGAGAGCCGCTGCCGGTTATCGTGCAGAAATCGGACGGCGGATATCTGTACGCGACGACCGACCTTGCCGCCGTGCGCCACCGGGCCCGCGTGCTGAAAGCAGACCGGGTAATCTATCTCACGGATGCTCGACAGGCTCTGCATTTCCGGCAGATTTTTGCGGTGGCGGAAAAGGCCGGGTTCAGCCGGCCACAGATGCGTCTCGAGCATCACCCGTTCGGCGCCATGCTGGGAAAGGACGGTAAGCCCTTTAAGACGCGGGCGGGATCCGTGGTAAAGCTGACGGAACTGCTGGATGAAGCGCAGGCCCGGGCACTCGATATCGTGAATGCCAAAAGCCCAGAGCTGGACGAAACCCAGCGCCGGGAAATCGCCCGGGTAATCGGCATCGGCGCGGTCAAATACGCAGACCTGTCGAAGAACCGCACCAGCGACTACGTCTTCGACTGGGACCAGATGCTGGCGCTGGAGGGCAATACGGCCCCCTATCTGCTTTATGCCTATACCCGCATCAAAAGCATTTTCCGTCGCGGCGAGATAGACGAAACGAAACTCGACATGCCGGTATCCGTGGCCGACCCTGCCGAGCACGCACTGGCGGTGCAGTTACTGAGATTTCAAGAGACGCTGGAGCAGGTGGCGGAGGAAGGTTTTCCTCACTTTCTGTGCGCGTTTCTGTTCGACCTGGCAACCCAGTTCATGCGCTTTTACGAGGCCTGCCCTATTCTCAGTGCGGATTCGCACTCGCGCGGCAGTCGTCTTCAGCTGTGTCGCCACACGGCAGACACCCTGAAAGCCGGTCTAGGCCTCCTGGGTATCGAAACCGTGGAGCGAATGTAGCCTTAGGCCTGCGCTGCGCGGGGAATCGAGTAGGATTTCAGCTCTTCGACAAATTCACGGAGTGCCTGAATGCCGCTGGCTTCCGCATCCACACACCACTGCTTGAGCTCCTTGACGAGCTCTTCTGCATTGCCACCGCGCTTCGACCACACGTCCAGCAGACGCTGCTTGTAGTCGTATATCAACTTGAGGTTGGGGCTAGCCGCGGTTAGCTCTTCGATGCGTCGCTGGCCTTCGTCGTCCAACAGTGATGACTCTCGGCACAGAACGCGCCTGGCACTTCGAACCACACCTCGGGTCGCATCCCCAGCCCGCGAAAGCTCCTGCTCTACCAACGGCGACACCACGTCTTCGGCATATTTAGCCATGACGCGGAACCGGTCATTGAGCACCGCCCAGGCGGTATCCAGATCCAGTGTCGTCTTGCCAGGTACCTTCTCCACCACTGGCCCCGTGCTGCGAGGTTTAGCCATGCCCAGCATCTGGAACAGTCGAATCCACATCCAGCCGATATCGAATTCCCAGGATTTCTGGGACAGCTTGGCGGAATTTGGATAGGTGTGATGGTTATTGTGCAGTTCTTCGCCGCCGATGATGATGCCCCAGGGCACGATGTTGGTTGCCGCGTCCGGACACTCGAAATTGCGGTAGCCCCAGTAGTGGCCTATACCGTTGATGACGCCGGCGGCCATAACGGGAATCCACAGCATCTGCACCGCCCAGATTGTCAGACCGATCGCGCCGAACAGCGCCACGTTTATGATCAGCGTCAGGCTCACGCCCAGGACACCGAAGCGGGTGTAGAGATTGCGTTCGATCCAGTCATCAGGCGTACCAGCGCCGAAGCGCTTGAGCGTTTCCGGCGTCGTCGCGTCCCGGTAAACCTCCGCGCCCTGCCAGAATATCTTCTTCAGGCCCTGCACCTGGGGGCTGTGGGGGTCTTCTTCGGTCTCACAGACAGCATGATGCTTGCGATGAATGGCCGTCCACTCCTTGGTGTTCATGCCCGTCGTGAGCCAC
>JAHEEG010000219.1 GCA_024640825.1 Gammaproteobacteria bacterium | reverse complement strand
CTTCATCGGCTGGATCATTCGCCCGAAATCTGCCGGTAGCGCACCCGAGGAGTTGCTGGCTGGCGGGGGTTCTCTGGTATATGTGCTGGAGAACCGGTCGCTCAGCGATGTCATCGTCCTGGATCTCATTGCCCGGAAGCAGGGTTTACCAAGCCCGCTGCAGCCCATCAGCATTGGTGATGAGCACGAAGATCGCCGTTTCTTTTTCCTGCATCGTGCTTCTCACGGCTGGTTTCGCCGCAACACCATGGCCGAGTATTCCCAACGCATGGTGCGCCTGATGAACGCTGCGGCCACCAGCGGTGACGCGAATCCCGGGACTATCGTGCCCGTCGCCGTATTCTGGGGACGCTCGCCCGGTCGAGAAGGGTCAGTATGGCGGCAGATGATCTCCGAAGACTGGGCTGTCACCGGCCGCCTGAAGCGGCTGGTGAACATGTTCATCAGTCGCCGCAACATATTCGTCCATTTCGGTGTGCCCCTGACGCTCCAGGATCTGGTGGCCAGTGGGCCGGATCCGCAGCGCATGGTGCGGCGAGCGGGGCGACTGCTGCGGGTACGAATGCGCAACCAGAAGGTTGCCGTCATGGGCCCCGACCTCTCTCATCAGCGAACCCTGATCGACCAGATCATCAGAAGTCGCGCGGTTCGAACCCTGATCGAGGGGGCCGAGTCACCTCGAGATTCCCGAAGGCTGGAAAAGCAGGCCCGGCGTAACGCGCGCGGCATCGCGTCGAACCTTTCCTTTCCGACGATTCGCGTCCTGGCGCGATTGCTCACCTGGTTCTGGAACCGCATCTATAAAGGCGTGCAGATACGGGGTTTGCAAGAGGTAGCACAAACCGCCGAAACCCACACGCTGGTTTACGTTCCTTCACACCGCAGCCACGTCGACTACCTGTTGCTTTCCTACCTGCTGTACCAGAATGGCCTGACCATTCCTCACATCGCCGCCGGAGACAACCTGAACCTTCCTGTGGTGGGAGGCATTCTGCGTCGCGGCGGCGCGTTTTTCATGCGCCGTAGTTTTCGCGACGATCCTCTATATGCCGCGGTCTTCTCCGAATATCTCTACCAGGTTTATCGGCGGGGACACAGCGTGGAGTTCTTTCCCGAAGGCGGTCGGACTCGTACCGGACGCCTGCTGCCCGCGCGCCTCGGGCTGCTGAGGATGACCCTCGAGCATGCGCGGCGAGGCATCCCCAGGCCTCTCGCCTTCGTGCCCGTCTATCTGGGCTACGAAAAGCTCATCGAGGCGGCCAGCTATCACGACGAACTGCGTGGGGCTGAAAAAAAGGGTGAGTCCGTCGGCGACATTTTTCGCAGCCTACGGCTGATACGTCAGAACTTCGGCAAGGTGGAAGTGAATTTCGGGCGGCCTCTGCCATTGCAAACCTGGCTTGACACCCAGGCAAGCTCAGAAGGAAACCGGGAAGACGAAACGCGGGATCTGGCCGTTGCTCTGGGTCGGGACATCATGCAGCGGATAAACGATAACGCGGCCGTCAACGCCATGAACCTCGTGGCGCTGGTGACCCTGAGCATGCCTCGTCTGGCCATTGAAGCGCGAACGTTAATCGAACAGATTTCCTGCTATCGACGGTTGCTTCAGGCAGATGCCGAAAACCACGATTACAGTCTAACCAACCAGACCGCCAACGAAATCGTCGACTATGTTGCGCAGATGGGCATGCTCAGTCGCGAGATCGAAGCCGGGGTCGAAATTCTGAGCCACGACCCCTTTACTGCCGTACTGATGACCTGGTACCGCAACAACGTAGCGCATACCTTAGCCATGCCATCTCTCATCGCCTGCCTGATAAGCAACCGCCGGCGGCCGCTTCAGCCAGCGACGTTGCATAGAATGGTTGACACCATCTTCCCTTACATCGGCGAGGAACTGCACGCTCGAGAAACGCCTGACGCCGCTGCGCGCTGGTCGAAACACCTGATCAAAGAAGGACTCATCGCCGAGCACGTGAGCGGGGGATACAGCACGCCGCCCGTGTCCACGCCGGCTCACCAGCGCATGCTTCTGCTTGCCGGGGTAATCATGCCGACTCTGGAGCGCCTTTACATCGTCATCAGCCTCCTCTCAACCCCGGGCAGCGTATCGCGCAATCGCCAGGAACTGCAGGAACGCAGCGAGCAGATAGCTCGCAAAATGTCTCGGCTCTACGGGCTGAACGCGCCAGAATTCTTCGACTCCCGGCTGTTTAACCAGTTCGTCGACACGCTGCTGAGACGCGGTGTCGTCGCGGAGGACGCCCAGGGACAGCTCAGACACAAACCAATTGTCGAGGAAGTTCTCAAAGCCGCCGAGCAGGTGATTGATCCTGCGTTCCGCTTCGCGACGCTACAGGAAGAATAACCGCCGCCAGGGCCCGTCAGATCCGCCGCTACGCACTACTGACGTGCCTGCGCCCGCGCCTGTCCCCGATAAACATCGTAGCGCACCGTTCGGCCCGTTATCTGCCAGTCTGGAACGGCTACCTCCGGGTCGCGCAGCCGACGCTTCAAAACAACCCGCCCGGACGCATTGCCAAGTCCCGCTTCGAGCCAGCGGTTGATGGAGCGCGGATCTTCTTTCGCCAGCGCCGCCAGATACTGCATGCGCTTGCCCGGCAGCGCGCGCTTCCGACGTTCAGGAAACATCGGGTCGAGGTATATAACGTCAAAGGTCTGCGAACCATCAAGCCACGCGAAGCCATCTCCGCAATAGGCGTGTACAGCAGGCAGGTCGACGCGGCGCGCAAAGTCTTCCAGCAGCGCATGAACGATGGGATGCTTCTCGACCATCACCAGGCTGCAGCCCATGCGCGCCAGCAGCAGGCCGTCCAAACCCCATCCTGCCATGGCATCCAGCACACGAACCCCGACGAATTCGCCCACTTGCCCGCTTAACCCGCAAGCCCGCAGTAGCTCGGGGCCTCCTCTCGCTCGCCGATCCAGATCAGCCGCACGCATCCACAGCCCCTGCTTTTCACCGGGGCGGCGCAGTTCAAGATGATCGCCGATCGCCCAGAGTGAGAATTCCGAATCGGCCCCGCTGGTCGCCTTTGCCGGCTCCAGGACGAATCGATCTGCCCAGTATATTGCCAGCCGTTCTGCTTCTGGGTGGTAGTAGAGGCGCACCGAGGATCGAACCAACGGGTCCGTATCAGGCATAGGAATCAAGGTTGTGCCCGCGCAACTCCCCAACGCGTGGCGCAGCATTGTCACCGTAAGTGAGCATGGCGCGAATTTTGGCCAGACCAGCCGTCGCCGGCCCAGGAAGGCCCATATGTCCAGATGCAATGGGATTCATAGACATTGAAAGTATAGCCGCCGGTTAGTGACAGACGGGCCGCAAAGGTGTCCCCAGTTTGGAGTACCCCATACGGAGTACCCGGTACCGCCTATCCGATACGGCGTACACCGGCGTCGAGCCAAACCCGGTTGTCCCCATGGCACCACGGGCGTCGTCAATCCTTGCGCCTTCGCCAGGGAGAATCTCCAGAGACATAGCGTGGCAAGGCCATCGCCGGATCCAGCCCAGCGCCCGCTCTCCAGGCGCTCATTGCCAATCGACCCACCGTTCCCGCCGTCACCGAGCAGCCTGGCAGAAACTGCATCGTTGTTTCGAGTTCTGGCCACCACCCCGGTAGATCACCGACCGCGATCCATCCAGAGCCAGGTAATGATTGTGGTGCCGATGCGCCCTGGTGCAACGCGTCCTCAATGACCCGAATCAGCTGCTCGCCATCCCGTTCAAAACCGGCAAGATAATACGCGTCACGTCGAGACCGTGTGATCGTAAGTATACCTTTCAGCCCGGGCCCAGACCCGATGCCATTCAACGCCTCAGTGGCCAGAGCCCGTGACGAGGATACGGGCAGCACCCTCGCATCAACCGCGAACGCCACGCCCTGGGCCAGCGATGCGGCAATGCGCACCCCGGTGAACGATCCAGGGCCCGCTGCAAATGCAACAACCTCCACCTCTTTTGGCGTGATCTGAGCCTTTTTGAACAGCTCGTCCAGCATACCGAGCACGAGCATATTGTGCATGCGATCGACGTTCTGTGTATCCTCAACCCAGCGTCCCGACCCGTGCAAAGCCAGCGAGCACAGACTGCCGGATGTCTCAATAGAAAGCAGCGTAGTCATAGAGGTATGTTATCCAACCCCTGGACCTGAACGAAGCGCTGAACGCGATTCTTTCTGATATCGCGCCAGTGACCGAAACGGAAGCGCTGACCACCTTAGCCGCCGTCGGCCGAGTGGCCGCTGAAGCCGTCATCGCGCCGCTCAGCCTGCCGCCTTTCCCGGCATCGGCCATGGACGGGTATGCGCTGCGCAGTAAAGACCTGACCGGGCCTCCCCCATACACCATGACTGTTACGGGAAGCAGCTTTGCCGGGCATCCCTTTACCGGCGAGGTTCGATCACGCGAAGCCGTTCGCATCTATACCGGAGCGCCCGTCCCCGAGGGTCTGGATGCCGTGGTCATTCAGGAGGATTGCGACGCAGAGAATTCCGGCATCCTGATTCGGAAGGCAGTTTCACCCGGCGACAACATCCGTCCGACCGGGCTCGACGTACGAGCCGGCCAGACATTGTTCTCGCCCGGGACGCAGATTTCAGCGTTCCACGCCGGGTGGATGAGCGCCTGTGGCGTTGTCGAAATCAACGCGTTCAAGAAACCGAGAGTCGCCATTTTCTCAACGGGTGACGAACTGGTAGAACCGGGCTCGAAGCTTGGGCAAGGCCAGATTTATGACGCTAACCGGCACTTACTCCACCTTATGCTTT
>JAHEEG010000066.1 GCA_024640825.1 Gammaproteobacteria bacterium | reverse complement strand
TCCATGCAACAAAATCGACCGGTAACCGTCGAGAAGACGCTCGCGGTGTATACCTCCCGGGATCACGCCATTTACGAACCAGGTCTCGAAGCGCAGAGACGGACGGCCGAAACCCCGCCTTACCCAGAGCTGTACCGCACGCACCGGTTGGTCTGGGATCAGCTCTGGCGACGCTTTGCGCTTGACCTGACCCATGTCGATCGCGACGAAGAACACCGCACCCTACGCATACTGCGATTGCACATTTTTCATCTCCTGCAGACCACCTCCATGGCCAATATAGACATGGACGTTGGAATCCCCGCGCGCGGGCTTCATGGTGAGGCGTATCGAGGGCACGTCTTCTGGGACGAGCTCTTCGTTTTTCCCATGTTCAATCTGCGAGTTCCTGAGATCACCCGTGCTCTTCTGGTATACCGTTATCGCCGCCTCGACGAAGCGCGCCGCGCTGCCAAGGCTGACGGCCATCTGGGTGCCATGTACCCCTGGCAAAGCAGCAGCAACGGCCGAGAAGAGAGCCAGAGCCTGCACCTCAATCCCAACTCGGGCCGCTGGTTGCAGGACAACAGCCATCTGCAGCGCCATATCAATGCAGCCATCGCCTACAACATCTGGCAGTACTTCCAAGCCACGCTGGATGAGGAGTTCATGGCCTACTACGGCGCCGAGATGTTGCTGGAGATCGCCCGTTTCTGGGGCAGCATCGCGGTGTTCGAGAAAGCACGAGACCGCTACGAGATACGGGGCGTGATGGGTCCCGACGAGTACCACGACGCCTATCCTGAGTCCGAACGTGGCGGCCTCAACAACAATGCGTACACCAACCTGATGGCAGTGTGGACTCTCAGGTGCGCGCTGGAACTCTCCAGCATCCTACCTTTGCAGCGCTGGGAAGAGCTTACTACCCAGCTCGACATCCAACGAAGCGAGCTCGAACGATGGCAGGACATCTGCCGCAGAATGTTCGTTCCCTTTCACGACGGGAACATCATCAGCCAGTTCGAGGGATACGACGCGCTAGAGGAGTTCGACTGGGACGGCTACCGGCGGAGGTATGGTGACGTTCGACGCCTCGATCGGATTCTCGAGGCCGAGGGCGATTCGCCCAATCGCTACAAGGCCTCCAAACAGGCTGATGTCCTCATGCTGTTTTACCTTTTTTCCTCCGAGCAGCTGCACGCGCTGTTTTCCGAACTCGGGTATCCGTTCGAATACGAAACCATTCCGGACAACGTCGACTACTACCTCAAACGCACGTCACATGGGTCCACCCTGAGCCAGGTCGTACATTCCTGGGTTCTAGCACGCGGCGACCGCGAACAGGCCTGGGACGTGTTCTGCGAAGCACTGCAGAGCGATGTGGAAGACGCTCAGGGAGGCACTACGGAAGAGGGAATTCACGTAGGTGCCATGGCTGGCACAGTGGACCTCGTGCAGCGCTGCTTTACCGGCATCGAGATGCGCGACGGTGTGCTCTGGCTCAACCCCTGCCTGCCGAAGCCTCTCAATTGTCTGCAGCTGCAGATTCAGTATCGGGGTCATCAGCTGAAGCTGGAAATCGTGGACAATATCATCCAGGTGAGCACGGCTCCGGGAGATCGGGCACCGCTGCCGTTGGGTGTGCACGGTAAGGTCCACCTTATTTCCCCCGGTTCCCTTCAGGATTTCAGGATGGCCAAAGGCGCCGACTTCCGAGAGGCGTAATGCTGGACCTGTCCATCGTCGCCGTGTTCGTTGCCTACAGCATCTGCGTCGGCATTCGGAGCCGGCGCCTGGCTTCCAGGAACCTCAGCGAATACTTCCTGGCCGGACGGTCCATGCGCGGTTGGAAATCCGGCTTCAGCATGGCGGCAACTCAGTTTGCCGCCGACACACCCTTGCTGGTCATGGGGATGCTGGCAGTCGGCGGCGCTTCTTCCCTCTGGCGATTGTGGGTCTACGGCCTGGCTTTCCTGTTGATGGGTTTCGTGCTGGGGAGCGCCTGGCAGCGAGCTGGTGTGCTCACCGATGCAGAGCTCACAACCTTGCGCTACAGCGCACGCGGCGCTCTGACCTTGAGAGTCCTGAAGGCCATTTACTATGGGACCGTTATCAACTGTGTGGTCCTAGCCTTCGTCCTCGTAGCGGCGGTCCGTATCTTCGAGCTGTTTCTACCCTGGCACCAGTGGCTGCCGGATACGGTGTACAGCATCCTGTCCGGGCTGGTGATGAGCACCGGCATTCAGGTGGCCTCAAACGTCACCGGCCTGGATGCGACTACCGCAACGGTTAACAACGTCATCAGCATCATAACCATGCTCGCCTTCGTGGCCCTGTACTCCACTACGGGTGGGTTGCGAGGGGTCATCGCCACCGACGTTCTGCAGCTGACGTTCATGTTGGTGGGGACCGCCGCATACGCAGCTTTGGCCGTTGCCCATGTCGGTGGCATGACTGCAATGCTAGGATCGTTGAATACGCTGTACGGTGCCCACGCGGATCGGTTCGTCAGCTTCGTGCCAGATTCGGAAGCGCTGATCGGTTTCGTGGCGATCGTCTCGCTGCAGTGGTTCTTCCAGCTGAACAGCGACGGTACCGGCTATCTTGCCCAGCGCACCATGGCCTGCTCGAATGAGCGCGAGGCCCGAATTGCTGCGGTCATCTTCACTTTCATCCAGATCGTCATACGCAGCCTCCTGTGGCTCGTGATCGGACTTGCTCTTCTCGTGGTGTTTCCCCTGGACGTGAACGCACCAGCGAACGAAGCGTTCGTCGCCGGTCGCGAGCTCGTGTTTGCCCGCGGTATGGACGAGCTGCTACCCGCCGGGGTGCGGGGGCTCATGCTCACAGCCATGCTTGCGGCTTTGGCCTCGACGCTGGATACCCATCTCAACTGGGGTGCAAGCTATTGGAGCAACGATCTCTACAAGGGCTGGTGGCTGGAACAGGTGGCGAAGCGAGCACCGCGCCCCCACGAACTCGTGCTGGTAGCAAGGCTATCCAATCTGTTCCTCATGGCATTAGCCCTTGCCGTGATGACGCAGCTCGATTCCATTCGGTCGGCCTGGCACGTGTCGCTGCTCTTCGGTGCGGGCATGGGCGCGGTGCTCGTGCTGCGCTGGCTCTGGGAGCGCATCAACTTGTACTGTGAGATTTTTGCCATATTGGTCTCCCTGCTGGCAGCGCCGGTGCTGCTGGTCACGGTGGACACGGAGTGGGTTCGCCTCGCCCTAATGGCATTGATCTCGACCTGCACGGTGGTGGCGGCCGCCATCTGGATGCCTGGTACCGAGGCGCACCGGCTCGAAGCCTTCTATCGCCGCATCAAACCTGCCGGCTGGTGGCGGAGGTCGGCCATCGCGACCGGCGAGCAACCTGCGGCAGCCAGACGACGCCTGCGCCGAGGCATAGCGGCCATCGCCTGCTGTGCGGTCAGCGTGTACGGCAGCCTCGTCGGCATAGGCCAAATTCTCGTCCAGCGCGCCGACCTGGGAACGGCTGTGTTGCTCGCCGCCGCCGTGGTGGCAGTACCCGTCTGGCTCCGCTTCGTGAAAACCGGGATGGACTCATCCAGGGCGGCGCTAACGCCTTGAGAGCGTTCATGGCGCTGGCCGCTGCCACGCTCGGTGACCCGGATCTCAGGCGCAACTTTGAAGCACGTCCAGAAACCGCTCGCGCCAGATTTCCGCTGTATTGCTCTCGAGGACCTCTATACCACGCTCCCAGCGGGAGCGCCGTTCTTCGAAAGGCATACTCAGAGCTCGGTAGATGCCTTCCGCCACCTCGTCGGCGCTGTAGGGATTAACAAGCACGGCGGAGTCTCCAAGCTCCTCTGCGGCCCCGGCAAGGCTGGAAAGCACCAGAACCCCGGGGTCCTCCGGGGTCTGCGCGGCCAGATACTCCTTCGCCACCAGATTCATGCCGTCTCGAAGCGGGGTCACCAGACCCACATGCGACAAAGAAAAATAGCCGAGCAGCGTATTTCGGGGTACTTGCTGCTCGATCAGTCTGAGCGGTGTCCAGTAGATGCTGTTGTAGCATCCGTTGATACGGCCGGCCTCGGCTTCCAGCTGCCGGGTGATCTCCTGATATTCCTCAACGTTTTCGCGCGAGGGCGCAGTGATCTGAACATAGATCATCTGGTCGTCGACCGCGCTGCCATATTTTTCCAGGAATCGTTCGAAAGCAAGAAATCGATCAACGAGACCTTTGGTATAGTCCAGGCGGTCGGCGCCAATAACCAGCTTGCGTCCTCTGAGTGCGCGCGTCAGCCGTTGACCGGTATCGGTGCTTCGACTGGCCAAAGCGGTATGGGAAGTCGCCGCGACATCAATGCCGATGGGAAAATCGGAAAAACGCACCCGCTGCCCTTCCATCTCGGCAACGGTCCCGTCCTCGCCGACAGAAGCGCCGATCTCCCGTGTCACCGCGTCTGCAAAGTGGCGCGCATCCATGGCAGTCTGAAAACCCACAAGATCGTAGCTGAAAAAAGATCTCAACAACGAACGCCGCTTTGGCAGCGCGCGGAAAACGTCGAACGGCGGAAATGGAATATGCAGAAAGAACCCTATGGGCGCGGTGACGCCACGCTTGCGAAGCTCCTCGGCCAGAGGAATCAGGTGATAGTCGTGAATCCAGATAAAGTCGTCGGGTTCCAGGCGTGCCGCCACCACGTCGGCAAAATAAGTATTGACGTCTTCATAGGACTCTCGATACGTATCCCGGTATTCCATCGCATGGAGCTGCTCATGGAACAGCGGCCATAGAACGCGATTGGAATAGCCGCAGTAATAGCGTTCGAAATCGTCGTCGGTGAGAGGCACCGTTGTGAAAGCAATGTTGCTCGCTTGAACCACAGATGGCTCTAAGGCCCGCTCTGCAGACCGGTCACCGCTCCAACCGAACCAGATACCACCAGTCCGGGAGAGGGCTTCTCGCAGCGCTACCGCCAGACCGCCGGCCCCCGTCGCTGCCGTCGGCGCAGGTACCCGATTGGAAATGACAACCAGTCTCAAAAGGCCTCCTCCCAGCGTTGGGAAAGCCGCATGGCGCTGTTGATGATTCCGACCATGGAGTAGGTCTGTGGGAAGTTGCCCCACATCTCTCCACTACGCGGATCGATATGCTCAGCCATCAGGCCCAGGCTGTTGCGACAGGCGAGCAACCGCTCATAGATTTCCCGAGCCTCCGCCAGACGGCCGACCATGGCAAGGGCATCCGCGAACCAGAACGTGCAGACCACAAACGCGTTCTCCGGACGCCCAAAATCGTCCGCTTCAACGTAGCGATAGACGAACCCGTCGACCAGCAGCTCGCGCTCGACAGCGGCCAGCGTGCCAAGCATGCGGGGGTCTTCGGCCGGCAGAAAACCGAGCTCGAACATGAGCAGCAGACTCGCATCCAGCGATTGACCCTTGAAGGTCGAAACAAAACTGTTGCGTTCATTGCTCCACGTCTCGTGAAGCAGTACCGCGTGCATCCGGTCTGCTTCGCCGCGCCAGAACAGGGTCCGCGTTTCATCGCCGTGGTGCTCGGCAATCCGTCTCAGACGATCACAAGCCGCCCAGCACATCAGGCTGGAGTAGGTGTGTACCTGCGAAGTGCCACGAAACTCCCAGATGCCCGCATCCGGTTTGCCAAAATTGCTGACAGCGAGCCTACCCACATGCTCCAGCCGGAGCAGCAGCGTGTCGGAATGCACATCGGTGATTCTAGCGTCGAACAGCAGTTGGGAGAGCGCAAGAACGACCGCCCCGTACACGTCATGCTGAATCTGCTGATAGGCCTGATTGCCTACCCGTACCGGCCCCATGTCTCTGAATCCAGGCAGGCTCGCGACCTCCCGCTCGTCCAGGCGCGCCTCCGTGTTGATAGCGTACACCGGCTGCAGAACGTCCTGGTCCATGCCCTCGACCAGATTGGTGATATAGCGCAGATACTCTTCCATAGCCTTGGTCGCACCCAAGCGATTCAGCGCCCGCACCACGAAGAAGCTGTCGCGAAGCCAGCAGAGCCGGTAATCCCAGTTACGTTCGGCGTGCGCTGCCTCTGGGATGGATGTGGTGGGCGCCGCGATGATGGCTCCCGTATCCTCAAAGATGGACAGCTTGAGGGTAATAGCAGCTCGGATGACGTCATCCTGCCACTCAAAGGGAACCGACAGGTACCGTACCCAGTTGTGCCAGTAGCGGGTCGTCTCGCGGAGAAATCGCTGGGCAACGTCCTGCGGGGCTTCGCGCAGACTCTCGTCCTGGGTCAGAACCAACGCAATCTCCCGGTCCAGTACAAATGACCTTTCTTCCACCAGAGCAGTAATGGGGGCGTTGGTGGTTGCACGCAGAACCCCGCCCGGCGACCCCACATACCTCACGTGACTGGTGCCATGCGTCTGTCGACAGGGTTTCTCTCCATAATTTTGCATAGGCCGAAGCCGGATGCATATTCGCGGATCCCCGGAGATCGGGCGCACGAGGCGAATAATCGTGCTCGGGTGAAAATCTCTGCCGTAGTGCTCGAACCTCGGGCAGAAATCGAGAATTTCCACCACGTTCCCGGTGCGGTCATGCAGGGTCGTGCGCAGTATGGGTGTATTCTGGACGTAGGCTTGCTCCGTCGTCTCGAGACCGGCGAGGTGTATTCCGAAGCCGCCATCCGGATGCGGTCCTTCAGGGTCGCCCCGAAGGAGGCTGCAGAAGACCGGATCGCCGTCGAAACGCGGGCTGCAGAACCACACGATATCGCCGTGCCTGTTGATGAGGGCACTGACGGTGCCGTTGCCGATGAGTCCAAGCTCTAGACCGCTCATTGAAATCCCATGGGTCTGTAGTGACCGAAGGGTAACGGTTGGGGAAGCATACGGCCAGAGTGCGCGGCGGAGCGCAGATTCGTGCTGCTATTCAGGGAGATGAACCATGACCAGGACAAAAAACGAGTTGGAAACCACCATCAGACAGATGGTCCAACCCGGCAAAGGCATTCTGGCTGCCGACGAGAGTCTGCCGACCATTGCAAAACGCTTCGCACCCATTCAGGTCGATTCCACAGAGGAAACCCGTCGCGCGTACCGTAGCCTGCTGTTCAGCGCCCCCGGTATTGCCGAGTACATCAGCGGAGTAATCGAGTTCGAAGAGACCTTGTCCCAGCAAGCGGATGACGGTTCAAAGTTGCCTCTCTTGCTGGCGCAACGCGATATCGTTCCCGGCATCAAGGTCGACAAAGGCAAGGGGCCACTAGCGCTGTCTCCAGGGGATCTGATCACCTACGGTCTGGACGGACTTGCTGAACGTCTGCAGCAATACAAAGCGCAAGGCGCGCGCTTCGCCAAGTGGCGCGAGGTTTACCAGATCGGGGAGCGCCATCCGTCACCGCTGGGGATCAGCGCCAACGCGGAGATGCTTGCGCGCTACGCAGCCGTCTGTCAGGAGCAGGGCATCGTGCCCATCGTCGAGCCGGAAGTGCTGATTGATGGTGATCACAGCCTGGCCCGCTGTGCCGAGGTGACGGAAGCCGTGCAGAAAGAAATTTTTCATGCGTTGCACCGCCATCACGTGGTGCTGGAGCACATCGTTTTGAAACCCAACATGGTGCTGCCGGGCAAGGAACACGCCAAACGCGCCACGCCTGAAGAGATTGCCGAAGCCACCATCGGGGTGTTTCGGCGTACCGTACCGGCCGCGGTGCCGAGCATCAACTTCCTCTCAGGCGGCATGACGCCAGAAGACTCGACCGCAAACCTCAATGCAATGAATGCGAGCTTTCCGGACGAGCCCTGGCTGCTGTCGTTCTCCTATGGGCGGGCACTGCAGCAGCCCGTACTGCAGGCCTGGCAGGGAAAGTCAGGAAACGTCGCCGCAGCGCAGGAAGCGCTTCTTAAGCGGGCAAGACTGAACGGCGCAGCACAACGGGGCGAGTACAAGCCCGATATGGAGGAGACAACGTCATCCGGCTGAACACTGCATCCAAAGAATTAACCAAATGCCGGCCGCAGGGCACTGACCCTGCGCACCGTGAGCTATCACGCAATGGCAACCGATCATGAGCCCCTCACCAGCAAGCCTAGACCCGCCATCTCTGGAAGCTCTGGTTGAATCCGGCATGATCGAGTTGGAAAGCCTGCACCCGGGCGGTCTACTACTCACTGCGGAACTCGCGGATCTGTGCGCGATCTCGACGGGTTTAAAGGTACTGGATGTCGCCTGTGGGACCGGCGAGTCGGCCTGCTACCTGGCCGAGAAGTTCGGGGCACGGGTCTGCGGCCTGGATCGGTCCGAGGCTCTGCTGGCGCGTGCAAGCGACAAAGCCGGGTCTAGGAGTCTGGACATTCAATTCTGCCGGGGAGATGCCGCAACATTGCCTTTTCCGGATGGCGAGTTCGATGTGGTTGTCTGTGAGTGCACCCTTTGTCTGTTGGACAAAATGTCCGCGTTGAGCGAGATGGTACGCGTGGTCCGCCGGGGCGGTCGGGTCGGGATCCACGATCTGTACTGGGACCAAGCCGCTGCCGGCGCGCTGAGGGATCGACTGACGGCAAATGAAGGCGAAGAACCGGAGACCTTTGAAGGCTGGAAGCGATTGTTTGAACGAGGGGGCCTGGTCGCTGTCGCTGCCGTCGATAGGTCCGAGCTGAAGACGCGCTGGATGCGCGACGTTCGTGGACAGCTCGGCCTGGCCGGGCAACTGCGCCTGGGAGTTTATGCGACTAGACGCTGGGGGTTCGGCGGGCTTTGGCGGATTCTCAGGTCTGAACACCTGTTTTCGAATCGTCGTCTCGGCTACGCGTTGGTCGTGGGGACAAGACCGTGAGCACTCCTCAGTGGGCCAGCCCCTCATCTTCCCCTGTTCGCGAAAAAATCATGATCATTATGACATTTGTCGTATCTCTGTTCCGCACTGACAAAAATGACTACCTTGTCCGCTGGACAATTCTACAAGGAAAAATCCGATGTCACTGAAAGGCCGAGTCGCCATCGTCACCGGCGGCAACCGTGGAATCGGACGGGGAATCGCGCTGGGCCTTGCCCAGGATGGCGCGGACATCGCCGTCAACTATCGCCAGGACGTCGAGGGCGCCCGGGAGACAGTAGCTGACATTACCGCGCTGGGTGCGAAAGCCATCGCCTACCAGGCTTCAGTGGACGACTACGAGGCGGTCAGGGGCATGGTCGCTCAGATAGCCAACGACTTTGGCTGCATCGACATCCTGGTGAACAACGCGGGCATAGCCAGCCGAGGCCTTGCCGTCGCCGATACCGACCCCGCCGAGTTTGAACGGGTGGTCCGCACCCACTGCTTCGGTACCTTCTACGCTACCCGCGAGGTCATCCCGCACCTGAGAAAGCGCCCCCGCGGTGACATCATCATGATCTCCTCCGCTGCCACCCGGCGCTGGAGCGCCAACGGCGCACCGTACAACGTGGGAAAGGCCGGCATCGAAGCCATTGCAGAGGGTGTGGCCAAGGAAGAGCGGGCGAGCAATATACGGGTCAACATCGTAGCGCCCGGCATCGTCGAAACGGAGATGGGCCGCCGGCTCATGAAAGCCACGAGAAACGTCGATGATCTGCGTGATATCGATGCGGATTCGCCGTTCGGCCACGTCTGCCAGCCTGAGGACGTCGCCAACGTGGTTCGCTACCTGGTATCGGATTTGAACACCTACGTGACGGGCGAGCGGATCTACGTGGACGGCCTGGCAGGAGCCATGCTGTAAAGACTGCGGAAGACCCTGGCGGGTCAGCTGTAGCGCGACAGCCGCCCAGCCGCCATTCGGGGTCAAGCTGATGAAGTGAATCTCGTCATGTCCTCCGGCATCGTTGCTCAATCGAGGTGCTCAAGGGCATCGGTTACGACGATTCGGCGCTCGGACAGCGCGCAGCGAAGCATGACGACGATGGATCGCGTGGCGCGCCTGGCAAGGATCAAACACCTGCTCTATCTTTCTCCGTAAAATCGAACCGCAAGACCGTTTCTTCGTCTGATCCGTCCGCGGGCTCGCTCGATGTCCTGACTTGCGTCGCTCAGAAGAACGTCGGACATGGAACGCCCATAAAATCCGGTGCGGAAATTGCTCCCAGCATTGGCGTTCTGCCGAGTCAAACCAACGGCACCGCCCCGCAACCGACCGTAAGTGGTTATTCACCCGGACACCAGAGCCTTCGCAGATCTCGTTTCCGGGCGCGCAGGCGTAGTATCAGAGCTTCTCCAGAAACTCCTCGGGCATGTCGGTAGCCAACTCTAAGGCGCCGTCCGCACCGGCGTACAGAGGATCATCGATGCAGGTGAAGTTGCACGGCTCGAACTCTTTCATCGCTGCCGCCAGATAGGTATCCAGCCCGCTCAGCTGGCTGCCACCGCCAGCGACGATGATGTTTTTGCGCACACTCTCCTGGAACTCCGGGTCGAAGCTGGCGACGAGGTCGATGGCGGTCTCCACGATGGCGGGCATCGGGCGTTCGCAGGCTTTACGCATTTCCTCGGTGATGTCGAACTGGGTGAACTTTCCTTCCACCGGGGCCTCTACCTTGATCCGCCTTTTCGGCTCGCCTACAAACCCGTGTTTTTCCTTGAACCTGCGCACCATGTTCAATGAAAAATCTGCCTGAGGGTACCGCTCCGAGAGCAGATGGAGCAGTTGCTCGTCAATGTAATCACCGGCGAAGAGCAGGCTGCGCTGGTCCTCCTCCAGCGGCACCGTCCCGTGCATGATGCAAAAATCCACGGTGCCGGCACCGATATCGATGATCATTGCGTTGTCCAGCGTTCCGAGCCTGTAGGCGACGGAGAAAGGCTCCGAAACCACCATCAGCTTCTCGGCATGCTCTGATACCGCATTACGTATTGCAATTTTATTAACTTTTAGCGCTTCCGCCGGCACCCCCACGGCAACGCAGATCTCATCGTCGGGCCCGGCGCCGGCCAACTCGATGAGGTGATCGATCAACTCTCGAACTGCGGCCTCGTCGCGTTCGGTGCCTTCCTTGAGAACACCATTCTGCAGCGGCCGCGAGAGATCAAGCGACAGGCGGTGCTCCAAGGCTTCGGCACCAAAAAGGACTCGCTTACCAAGCATCTTCTTGGCGACGAAGTCCTTCGGCCAGCCGACGTAACTCTCGACCCACTTCCGGTTGCCATTGCTTGCCGAAACCACCGACCGGGAGGTTCCCAGGTCGATTCCTACATACAGCATGTTATCTTTCTTGCTGGGCGACATATTGTGTATTGACTCCGTCTTGCTTGTCACGGATCGCACGACGTTTCAGATATTGAACGATCCCCAATTTCAGGTATCCCGCAACGCGGTCACGGTACTCGGGGGTGCCGAGCCGAGATTCCTCCGCCTGGTTACTGATGCAGGAAATCTCCACCAGCACACTAGGTACGTCGACGCCAAGCAACACCACGAACGGCCCCGTCTTGGCACCAGCATCCATGATCCCGCTGCTTACGCGCTGCAGGTTGCTGTATAGGCGCGTATGTATGGCGTTGGCGAGTTGTGCTGATTCCTCGGTCTTCAGCACATCGCCGATTCTCGTTATGATCGCACGGAAATCTCCCATGGCGTAGTCGGAGTCGCGATTTTCTGCCGTCGCCAGCGCCAGCGAACGGTCATCGGTGTGGGGACCGAAATAATAGGTTTCCACGTAGTTCACCGAACCCGCCTCCTCAGGCACCGAGTTTATGTGCAGAGAGATGAACAGGTCCGCGTCGTTCTCCCGGGCAAAGGTTACCCGTTCCTTGAGGCGCATCTTTACGTCGTCGTCGCGGGTCAGCAAAACCCGGTGGTTCCCAGCCGACTCGAGTTTCTCCCGCAAACGCCTGGCAATATCCAGGGTGACGTCCTTTTCCTTGAGCCCTCCATAACCAGTGGCTCCGGGATCGTAGCCGCCGTGTCCGGGGTCGATCACGATGGTGTGAACCTTCAGGTTGAACAGATCCGCCACGGGAATGCCAAGATGGCTCAGCATTGCATCGTATTGTTCGGTGATGTCGACCCCGGCACCAAGGGCGTGGCTCGCCGCGAATTCGGACGAAAGGGTCGCTCGCGGTTCCGGCGTGAGACCGAAGCTGGGATACGGCACTGCGGCGGCTGCGAGCGGTTGCCATTCCGGCACCCCGGCAACCCGTCTGAAGTCGGCCCCGAAGCCCTCCACGTAACTGATACGGAAGTTGCATCCCAGCAAAGCGACCAGCGTCACCAGGCCGATCAGCATGGCCTTGGATCCCCTGCCTGAACTGTCCCAGCCACCTTGCCGCCGCTGACCGGGTAACGCCAAATAGCCCGGGATGGAACGCTTACCGTTAAACGATCGCGGCAGGCCCAGGTTATCCTCGTAGACACCCTTGAGGACGGCGCGCTTTGTCTCAGATTGAGCAGTCATGGGTAAGTACCAACACCCTCAGATTCGGCATCGGAGGAAGAGTACGAAACAGACATCCGCTTCATACCTCTGTTGCGCTGACAAAGAGCAGCTTCCTTGATTGTTGTTCGCGTTAGTCAAATGATAATCCAAACTGTAAGCGCAGGATATTCAATCGCGCCTGACCGCCGCCACGAACGCCCGGATACCGCCTCGGCAACCCTCCCCCTTCTCTTTTCCTCTTTCATTACGACGTTACACGGATTTTCTTGACCATACTTCACACTCCGTCACCAAATCCCAACTATCTCCATGAATATCATCAAGTTACTGTGCCTTTCCTGGTCTGCTACCCCCTCACGGCAGGGAGGATCGAGACCGGCCACAACTCTCGAGCCAAAACCCAGGGGTCGTCTACAAGTTCAAGCAACTGTTTGGCCACGGCTCTAAGAATGCGGTCGCAAGACGACTTAACGAGAGAACTGAAGAAAAGTTAAACCCTGAAAGACCGGCTGAACGATTCAGCCAATGTATTGCGTCGACCGATTGAAATCGCAACCCGTAGCGGAGACGCCGACCTCTACGTTCAGCATGCAAGCTTGCCTGATACCGTGCGTTGTGATTGCCGCTCCACGAGTAGCAGCAGCAACGAAAGCTGCATCTTTCTGAGACGCACCAATCGGTCTGCTTTCGAGGAAGTACCGGAGGCTCGGAATTTTCCTGTGAACGGCTACTTCTCAACTAGAACCTGGCGCAGTACAGCCGGTTCAGGTTGGCGAGACGCTTCGGGTCAAGATCGCGATCTCTCAATCCCGGGTAGTTTGGGCCGTAACGGTGCGCGCGGAACACCATGTTCATGCGACCACCCAGGCGCGGGTTGTTGATAAACATAGGATTTATGTACTCCCATACGACCTTCCTGTCGCGGGTCACCTCAAAGAACTGTCCTTTTGAGGTTTCGCAGATCAACACGTTGTTGTTCGGCAGCACATCGGCGCTTCCACCCATCAGCGTAAAGAATGAGAAAGGTGGATCGTCTGCATACTCCCACAGGACCTCCCTGGTCTTTGCATCGACTTCTAGGACTCGGGAGTACTGCATGCCATCCTTACGGAAACACCCGTTGTCAAAAATTGTGATGGTGTTCTCTGTCGCGTACTTCACGTCATGCTGCGACGCGATTGTTATGCCATCGCCCCACTTCCAGCGGATCTTCCCGGACTTCGGGTTAATCTGCATGATGGTGTCGAGCTTTCTGAAGCTCATCAGCCAGTCACCATTCGGTGCCAGCGAGATGGAGTTGCAGTGGCTCCACTCCTTACGATGGTAGAACGGTCCCGCAACTTCCGTTTTCGGGTTGAAGTGCTGCCAGGACTTCCACTCCTTAACGATTTCGCCGTCGGGAGTGACCTCGATTACTGCGTCCCCGAGCATGGATTTGGGGTCATCATCTTCTGCGTTGTATCCTCCTTTCACTTTGCTGACCAGTGACTTCGGCAGGTCCATCCACTTCACGAGGAGGGTGTTCCCGTTCGGTAGACGCTGGTAGTCGTGGTGAATCCAGGGATCTTCGTATCGCCAGGTGATATGGCTGTCCCAGTCCAACTCATAGCAGGCCGCGGATTGTCCATTCAGACCGCGCTGGCCCTCGACATTCTCCGACGGCATGGCGAGGGTAATCAGGCTTCCGTTCGGCAGGAGTGTCGGGTTGGTAATGCCCAAGTCACAGGTCCACTTGTGGACATAACGGCCTTCCATGTCGATCAGGTAGGCATTATGACCGTTGGCACTGAACAGGGTGTATCCCCTGTAAGCCAGCTGCGGGTTGTAGTGAATCAAGCCGTTCGGGTGGTGTTCGGACCTGGCCATACAGAGTCACCTGCTCCTTGTTTTCAGTGGAGAGTATCATGACGAAAACGACGCGCCATGGCAGAGTTTGGCGGTCTTTTATCCCTACGTTGATAAACCGCAAATACTAAGCCGCTGACGCTACCGCCCAACTGCAGAACCACGTTGGTGACCTTGACAATGTCCCCTGTCGTTCCAGACAACATAGATGCCACATTTGTCGATTGGGCGGCTCAACCCGGCAGCCTGTTTCTGGATCTGGGAGCCGGGGAACATCGGTCGACAGGTGACCCTGCGGGGCACTGTAGAAAACACTAACGCACGACCTCAATCAGCTTTTCGAAGTTGAGGCAACGGGCGCAGAGGTCTGGCGCTAGTTTCGACTCGACAGCCAATTCCCGGACGTCCGCTGATAGGCGACTCGATACACGAATCAATGCTCAAAGCGCCGGAATTTGTCATCTCACGTTGGCCCGGGTTAATTCCCTTCATATCAGCAATCAGCAATCGCGCTCAGGGCAGTAACTCAGATGCTGCACTATTGTTGGAAAGAATCCGGATAGCGTTAGAGTCACGCGGATAGGTCAAAAGTGGCAATAGACCGGCGAGGATTCTCGTTCGCACATATTTGAGGAGTGCGGTCACACCATCTAAAGGCCCTTGATGAAAGCCGAAGCCAATGATCGCGTGTCTTTATTGGTCCATGACAAACAGAATCCAGTCGGTTTTCAGCAATGATTGCTTTGATGCAACTAGATCTGAGCGATTTTGCGACCAACACCAGCACGTGAATGAGAAGGAAGGCGATAGTGGGATGGGGTCTGGGAGGACGTAGATCTTTGGCACGCCGGTCTTCAGTCGCAGGCACTCTATGCGTCGCCAGATCTTGATCTGGTGATCGCTTCCTTAGACCTGTCGCGACGACCGTAGTAAACATCCGCGGGCGTCAGATTGTTCAGTGACTCTTGGTAGCGCTCATGATTGCGGTAAACCACGGAGCGGCGGATACGTGCCTCCAGTTCACCCGGCAGATAACAGTTCTACCGGATGGTCTGTATTTTCAAGGATCGATGCCAGCGCTCGATCTTGCCCTGAGTCTGCGGATGGTACGGCCGGCCTCGGGTATGGCTTATTCTGTGGCCCTCCAGATAGCTGGCCAGCTCCCTCGCGATCTACGATGGTCCGTTGTCGGACAGCAGACGGCGCCTACTGTTGACCGTTTAACAAACCAAGCAACAGAGCGGACCAGGGGGAGCCGTTAGTCTCCAGTGGGCATCGTAGATGGCTCCGCAAATCCGAGCAGGTATCCGCCCGGCGACTCTCGCGAGCTGTTTGGACCCGCGCGCGCTCGTGACCGTGCATTCTTGATGCTTGCGTTCAGCCTAGGCGCACCTCAATGCTAATCATGGGCGATGGTTTTCTCGGTGAAGAGATAGTCCTTCAGCTCTTTGTCGAAGGTCGAATCTTTTCGCCGTATCCATTCGAGCACCATAGCCGCGTGTTCCTTTTCTTCGTCTCGATTGTGGGCAAGTATCGCTTTCAATTCAGCATCCTGGCAGGCATCGACGCGTTGGTTGTACCAATCCACCGCTTCCAACTCTTCCATGAGGGACGTGATAGCACGATGCATGTCGCGCGTCTCAGCCGAAAGCTCAGCTACAGGTTCATGGTAGCCCTCGTTCGCCATTTCGATCCTCCTTTCCCTAGTGTTGATTTGATCCGTTGACTTGTTCTTCCAGCCTGTACGCCACCTGTTCTTGGGTTGTCGTTGGCATCGCGCATGATACCTCCTTCTGAATGCTGACCTTACCTCCTAAAACTGACCCATGAGTGAGACGGGGTTTCCCCATAAAGTTACAACTCAGGAAAGACTCGACGAAACCGAAATAGTTCACACAAGAGCAGATCATCTCAATGCCGAAGGCACACAGGGCGAAGCCATTTATCTCAGGACCGGAACTGCGCCGCACCACACTTAACTGGGCGTAGTGCGCCATGTGGCAATGATGCTGCGACGCTAACGGCGCATTCACAACAGCTCTCCCCTACCCAGATATCCGCTAAAAGCGGAGAATAACCCATGCCAGATATCGAGGAGGGATCACAATGACTGCGAACAGCCCCGTTGGTGACTACGTTCAGATGGATGCGGTGGAGTGGGTGCCTTTTCCAGAAGGCCTTTGCGAAGGACCGATCCGCTGGAAGCTGCTGCATGTCGCGCCGGAATCCGGCGCCTGGACGGCGATCTTTGATTGCCCCAAAGGTACGTCCTTCGCCAGACACATACATATGGGCCCTGGCGAGTACTTTCTGACCCGAGGCAGAATGAACGTGCGCGGCGGAAGCGACGTGGGTGGCGCCACCGCTATAGCACCGAGCTACGGCTACGAAGCGTGCAACGCCCGACACGACCACACCGAATTCCCGGAAGACAGCGAGTTCTACATGACGTTTCTGGGTCCGCTCAACTTTATCAACGAGGATGGAAGCACCATCGCGCTGGTCGGCTGCCAGCAGGTCCTGGATGCCTGGAGTGCGTCTACCGGAAGCTGATGCCTATCCGCCCTGAATGCGCGGCAGCAGGAACACTTCCGCGCCTTCGGGAATGGACTCACCCCAGTTGTCCCGATAGATCTCGCCGTTGATCGAAACCGCAACGCCCTCGTCGATCCGGCTCTGCATGCGTGGATACCGCTCCACCAGTTTGCGCAGCAGCTCGCGAATCGTCACGGCTTCAATGGAAATCGAAGCCGCGCCATCCACAGCGTCGCGCAGCGACCCGGAGAGGCTTACCTCCAGCATCAGTCTCCTGCGCTGCCCGCCCGCTGAGCGTTGATCGCCTTAAGAACCCGCGGTGGCGACATGGGCGTGTGGGTCATGCGCACGCCGGCGGCATTGGATACCGCGTTGGCGATGGCCGCCAGCGGCGGCACGATGGATGTTTCCCCGACACCTCGAATACCGTAAGGATGGTTCGGGTTGGGGATCTCGAGGATCTGCGTATCGATAAACGGCAGATCGGAGCAGACGGGAATCCGATAGTCGAGAAAACCCGGGTTCTGCAGCCGGCCATCTTCCCCGTAAACATACTCCTCGTTGAGCGCCCAGCCGATGCCCTGCACGGCACCACCCTGAAACTGGCCTTCCACATAGTCGGGATGAATCGCCTTGCCAGCGTCCTGGATCACCGTGTACCGAATGACCTGCGTCTTGCCGGTCTCCGGATCAACCTCCACATCGCAGATATGGCTGGCGAAAGAGACGCCGGCACCGTCGGCAACCACCTCGTTATGGCCCGCAATGGGACCACCCGTGTTCGGCGATTTAGCAGCAATCTCATCGAGAGACAGCGGCGCAAGATTACCGTGCGCGACACCTGTGGCAATCGCTTTACCGTCCTTCCACTCGACGTCCTCGACGTCAATCTCCCACATCTTGGCCGCTCTTTGACGCAGCACCTCGATGGCGTTGCGGGCGGCGAAGATCGTCGCCATGCCGGAGGAAAACGTGCCGCGGCTGCCTTCGGTGGTATCGTTGTGACCCAGCGAAGTCGTGTCGGCGACAATGCACTTCACTCGGTCGTAGGGAATGCCCAGTTCCTCCGCCGCAATCAGCGAC
>JAHEEG010000010.1:37458-54645 GCA_024640825.1 Gammaproteobacteria bacterium | reverse complement strand
ATCCCCTACCATCGTCTGCAATCCGTCCGGAAGCTCATCGATGAAGCTGTCGGCATGGGAACGGCGTATCGCGTTGTCCACGGATTCCTGACTGGCTCGAGCCAGATCCCCATAGGCAATATTGCGCTCGAGCGTATCATTGAAAAGGGTCACCTGTTGGGTGACCAACGCGATCTGGCGGCGCAGATCCGCGAGCCGATAGTCAGCCAGCGGATGGCCGTCCAGTAGAATCTCTCCGGAGCTCGGTTCATAGAACCGCGGAATCAAGCTGGCCAGAGTGGATTTTCCGCTGCCCGACTTGCCCACGAGGGCAACGGTCATGCCTGGCTCGATTACCAAGTTGATGTCGTGCAGGACGATGCCCGGCCCCCTGTCATAGGCGAAATTCAGGTGTCGGAATTCCAGCCTGCCCTCTACCCGATCCGTTTCCCGTTTTCCCTCATCCGACTCCGCAGGCTGGTCCATCTGACCGAAGACATCTTCCGCCGCAGCCAGCCCGCGCTGCAACCTGGCGTTGACTTCCGAGAGTTTGCGGATCGGCCGGGTCAGCATGCCCGCGAGTCCAAGAAATGTGACTACCTGCCCAGTGCTGAGATCGCCGCCAATCTCGGGACGAAACAGCAGCACGATGAGGACCGACAGCGCTGCTGCGATGAAGACCTGAATGAACTGCGTGCTGGTAACCTTGGTTGCTACCATTTTCAGATTCTGTCGTCGGTTGTACCGGCTGGATCGATGAAAGCGATCGCGCTCGTAATGCTCACCACCGAAAATACGGACTACGCGGTATCCGGAAACCGCTTCTGAGGCCACATGGGTAACATCCCCCATGGAGTTCTGAATTCTCCGGCTGATGCGCCGGAAACGGCGGCTTGCATATAGCACTACCAGAGCCACGATGGGCGCGGTCGCAACGAAGATGAGGGTCAGCTTCCAACTCAGGTAGAGCATGTAGGCCACATAGACCACGACCTTACCGCCGTCCTGAATAATGGTCTTCAATGCGTCCGTACCGGTGTCCCGCAGCTGTGCCACGTTGTAGGTGATACGGGAAACCAGGTGTCCCTGGGAGCTGGCATCGAAGTAGGCGCTGGGCATGAGCAACAGCTGATCGAAGAGCTGAGTGCGTATCTTGTGAACCACGCTAAACGAAATCTGGCTCAGCAGTATTTCGCCGAGCACTTCACCCAGACCTCGAGCCAGAGCGGCGCCGAGCATCAACAGCGGAATCATCTTCACGCTGTCTGTCCAGCCCTCCTCCCAGGTATCGATAAGATTGCCGAACAGGTTTACGAAGTAGGCCTCCGCGGCATTCCCGACCATAAACCCGGCTACCGAGGCCAGGAAGAGCAGCCAGTAAGGGCGCACGTATTTGAGAAGGCGCTTGTAGATGGCCCAGTCGCCCGTACCGTCACGGCCAGTAATGGCCGGGGGCTTAACTCCCTGCTCCTGTTGCACCGCGACGGTCAAGGCGGAATTACTCTTCCTGTTCCGGCTGCTTGGTGGTGATGCTGATTCGCGAGAGACCTACTTTACCGGCTGCATCCATGGCTCGCACAACCGCCTGGTGAGCAGCGTTGGCATCGGCCGTGATGATGACCCGGACATCGGGCTTCTGGGAGGCGAGGACTTCCTCCAGCGCGCGAAGCAGCGTGGCCAGCTCATTGTTGACCAGCAGTCGGTCGTTGACCGCGTAGTCACAGAGTTTGTCGACGGTAATTTCAACGATATCTTCCTCGATCTCCTGGAGCTCGCCGCTGGCTTCCGGCAGATCGCTCTTCAGCTGAGTTTCCCGGATGAAGGTCGTGGAGACCATGAAGAAAATGAGCAGCAGAAAGACGACGTCAATCAGCGGTGTCAGATCGACGCCAGAATCTTCCCGCCGCCGGCGTTCAAACATCATAGTCTGGGTTCTTCCTCAGGTCCGCCTTGCATTATGTCTACCAGCTTTACTGCTTCCTGGCCCATCGTGATCATGAGCTCGTCGACGCGCCTGAGTAGAAAACGGTGAAACATCAGCGCGGGAATAGCAACCGAAAGACCGGCCGCCGTGGTGATCAGGGCTTGAGAAATACCACCGGCAAGCACGTTGGCATTGCCGGCGCCCTCCAGCATTAGGGCGGTAAAGACCTTGATCATCCCAACCACCGTACCCAGTAGGCCGATCAGCGGCGAGATAGAAGCGATAACACCGAGAGACGTCAGATAGCGCTCCATATCGTGAGCTACCTGGGCCGCCGCCTCTTCCATCGCTTCCTTCATTACCTCTCGACCGCGCTTGGCATTACCGACGCCGGCGGCCAGAACCTGACCAAGCGGGCTGGACGCACGCAGCTCGCGCAGCTTCTGAGAGTCCATCGAGTCGGTCTTCAGAGCGCTCCAGACCTGGGCGAGAAGGTTTTTCGGCGTGATCCGCGAACGCTGCAATGTCCACAGGCGTTCCACGCTGATGGCCGCGGCAATCACACTGCACAGCAGTATGGGAACCATCAGCCAGCCACCGGCTTGCACAATCTCTAACACGAACCTTCCTCCCGTAAGTTCATTGCGCCCCTACCACGAACAGCCACGGGCCGTGATGGGCCACATATCCGTTGCAAACCCGTTCGAACACAGCCAATAGTAATCGTAGAGATTAACAGTAGGATCGCAATGGGGCGTTATGAAACGTTGGACCGTTCCGAGCAGGGGCTCCTGGGATCCCGAACCAAGCAGGAGAACGCCGTGCTCGTCTCCCGCAAAGCGGTACTCGGTGTCAGCTAGATCCAGCGGCACGGGACTCACCGAATCTGACGCAAAAGCCTTGTAACCGCCGTCTACGGTAATGACCCCGGGGACCGGCTGGCTTATCGCCGTCGCAGCGACCTGCAGCGCGATCTCAAAGTCGTCGAAGTGGTCTCCCTCGCGGCCGCCGATCAGCCGATACTCCTGATCCATGAAGATATAGCTGCCCACCTGAAGGTCAGTGATGCAGGCGACTTCGCTGTCGATGTCGTAGGTCCCCGTTCCACCACCGGTAACCACCTCCGAATGAAAGCCGCTGGCCGCAAGGGTTTCGACTATTCCGGCAACCGTCTGCCAGAGTGTCAGTGATCGGTCGCGCCGCTTTTCATAGGGGGCGGTGTGCATCAGATGTCCCGCATAGTGCTGAACCCCGCGAAAGCGCAGCCCCGGCGTTACGGTCGCTGCATCCGCGAGCGCTTTCATCTGCTCCACATCGCGGGTTCCGGTGCGCCCCATGGCCACGTCAACATCCACGAGAATCCCCAGATCCGAATCCGGACTGACCGCCCGCGCCAGCAACGCGAGCCCTTCATCGCTATCAACTACGACATCCAGCCTCTCGGCTTCCAGGGAAAGACTGGCGAGGATCTCGGCTTTTGCGGGCGTCATGACCGCTGAGGTCAACAGAACCTTGCCTACCCCAGCGTTCACCAGCACGACCGCCTCCGAAACCTTGGCAGCGCAGACGCCGGCGGCACCCAGATCCAGCTGCCTGGCAGCGATCAAGGGGCATTTGTGAGTCTTCGCATGGGGGCGGAATCCCTTTCCGCGTCCTACGAGAAATTCCTGCATCCGTTGGAGGTTGCGTTCCAGCGCGTCGGCGTCCAGCAGCAGCGCTGGCGTTGGCAGTTCTTCAATGGGTACGGCGGTTTCTAGGTGCACCGGCCGCGAGGGTCGGGCTCGCAGCAGGTCCGCAGCCAACTCGAACCCGGTGTGATTCACGGGGACTCGCCGTACTTCATCTTGTAGCAATAATTGGTGGCTTCCACGAACCCGGCGATCGAGCCACAGTCGAACCGCCGACCATCGAATTTGTAGGCGATTACGCAGCCTTCACGGGCCTGCCGCAGCAGCGCATCGGTGATCTGCAGCTCCCCATTTTTGCCCACCGGCGTCGCATCGAGGATGTCGAATATATCGGGAGTCAGTATGTAGCGACCAATGATGGCCAGGTTGCTCGGGGCGTCCTCCGGCGCAGGCTTCTCTACCATGTCGGTCACCCGGAACAGGCGGTCGCTGATGGCGTCCCCGGCAATCACCCCATAAGCCGAAGTATCCTCAGCGGGGACTTCCTCAATGGCCACGATGCTGCAGCGGAACTGCCTGAACAGATTGACCATCTGGGCAAGGACCCCGGTAGTGTGACCGAAGCACAGATCATCGGCCAGAACCACGCCAAACGGATTGTCACCAATCAGGGTGCGCCCTTTGAGAATGGCGTCACCGAGACCGTGCATCTCTATCTGCCGGGTATACGAAAACGTGCACTGCTCAATGAGATCGCGAATGCCGTCAAGCATCCGCTCCTTTCCGGTACCGGCGATCTGATGTTCCAGTTCGAAGCTGACGTCGAAGTGATCCTCTATCGCTCGCTTACCCCGTCCGGTTACAAAGCCGATATCCGTCAGCCCGGCTTCTACCGCTTCTTCCACCCCGTACTGAACCAGTGGTTTGTCCAGTATCGGCAGGATCTCTTTTGGCATGGCCTTGGTGGCGGGCAGAAAGCGGGTTCCATAACCCGCTACGGGAAACAGACATTTCTTGATCATGAAATCCTTGTCCTCAATCTCGTCTTTGAACGGAAAGACCCGACATCCTGACGGTTACCGCGGCAAAGGCCAGGGGAAGCTTCACAGATTGCCGGGTTCAGGTCTACAAAGTGTAGCTAACCCCTCAGGGCTGTCTTCATCGCTCAGGGCTGTCCGGGGCGGGGGTCTGATTGGGCCAACAACGCCTGCAGGTGCCGACAGATAGCCAGCCCGGCGCGCGTCTGCTCCACCGACCCGTCCGGATAGCGACGCATTCTGCGGGAGAGGCGACGGGCGGCTTGCAAATGCTGCTCCGAGTTCGTAGACCCGGACGATGCAGATTTAGTGCGCCACGTGTTACCACGAGCGGTTGAACTGGAATTCGACGGGGCCCCGGGGCCTTGGCGCTGGTTAGCCGGCGGGTCATTCATCTGGTCCGAACGGGCCTGCTCGGCAAGCCCCTGGTCGGAAACCCCTTCGAACAATGGCAGCGTACTCTGCATACCTGCAACCTTATCCAATACTGTATATATATACAATAGCGCCTCGTCCTTTCCCGCCATTCCTTGGGTCTACGCCTGGCAGCAATGGCCCCCTACTTGCTGAACGTGAACTCACCATCTGCCACGCGTACGTGAATCACGTCTCCGGGCATGAAATCCCCTGCCAGCAATCGGTTAGCCAAGGGGTTCTCGATCCGCCTTTGTATCACCCGCTTGAGGGGTCGTGCACCGTATACCGGGTCATAGCCCTCCTCCACCAACGCGTCTGCCGCATCGGGCTGTAGCGCCAGCTCGATATCCTGCTCTGCAAGACGCCCTTTTAGCACTTCGAACTGTATAGTCGCGATGGTCCGAACGTCCTCACGGGACAGCGGATGAAAGACCACTATGTCATCCACACGGTTGATGAACTCCGGCCGGAAATGCTGAGCAACAACGCCCAAAACGGTGCTTTTGATCTGCTTGTAGTCACCGCTTTCGGTCAGGGTCTGAATGGCTTCCGAACCCAGGTTGGAAGTCATCACCAGCACGGTATTGCGGAAGTCCACGGTCCGGCCATGGCCGTCAGTCAACCGGCCATCATCAAGCACCTGGAGCAGGATATTGAAGACATCGGGATGGGCCTTTTCGATTTCGTCCAGCAAGATCAGGGAGTAGGGACGCCGGCGTATCTGCTCGGTGAGGTAACCGCCCTCCTCATAACCAACGTATCCCGGGGGGGCTCCGATCAGGCGTGCGACCGAATGCTTCTCCATGAACTCGGACATGTCGACCCGGATCATTGCTTCCTGACTGTCGAAAAGTACTTCCGCGAGCGCTTTGCACAGCTCAGTCTTGCCAACCCCTGTCGGCCCGAGGAACATGAAAGAACCGTTGGGCCGATTAGGATCGGAAAGACCAGCCCGGGATCGGCGAACCGCATCTGACACGATGCTGACGGCTTCGTCCTGACCCACCACGCGCTTGTGCAGCTCCTCTTCGAGGCGAAGCAGCTTGTCTTTTTCGCCTTCCAACAGCTTGGAGAGAGGTATACCCGTCCACTTGGCAACCACCTCGGCGACTTCCTCTTCGGTGACACTGTTGCGCAGCAACTGCCGAGGGGCAGCCTCACCATTGGTGCCCGCCGCTTCGAGCTGCTTCTCTAACTCCGGGATGCGCCCGTATTGAAGTTCGGACATGCGGGCAAGGTCTCCCGCACGCCGAGCCGACTCAAATTCAAGGCGGGCTGCATCCAGCTCTTCCTTGAGCTCCTGAGCACCTCGCAGCGAAGACTTCTCCGCCGTCCAGATCTCTTCAAGATCGGCGTATTCACGTTCCAGTTCCTGGATGGACGACTCCAGCAATGCAAGCCGTTTCTTGCTGGCATCATCCGACTCGCGCTTCAGGGCCTCGGCTTCCATCTTGAGCTGAATCAGCCTTCGCTCGAGGCGGTCCATCGCCTCCGGTTTGGAGTCCATCTCCATACGGATCCGGCTCGCCGCCTCATCGATCAGGTCGATGGCTTTGTCGGGCAGCTGCCGGTCGGTGATGTAGCGGTGCGACAGCTTTGCTGCGGCGACGATGGCGGGGTCGGTGATATCCACCGCATGATGCAACTCGTAGCGCTCTTTGAGCCCCCGCAGGATCGCAACCGTGTCCTCCACGCTGGGTTCGTCCACCAGTACCTTCTGGAAGCGCCGTTCCAGCGCGGAATCTTTTTCGATGTACTGACGATATTCGTCCAGCGTTGTCGCACCAACGCAGTGCAGTTCGCCGCGCGCCAGCGCGGGTTTGAGCATGTTGCCGGCATCCATGGATCCCTCGGCCTTGCCTGCCCCTACCATGGTGTGCAGCTCGTCGATGAACAGAATGACCTGGCCTTCCTGCTTCGACAGCTCGTTGAGCACCGCTTTCAGGCGTTCCTCAAACTCGCCGCGAAATTTTGCGCCGGCGATCAGCGCGCCCATGTCCAAGGCCAGAACCCGCTTGTTCTTGATGCCGTCCGGCACCTCGCCATTGAGAATCCGCTGCGCAAGCCCCTCTACGATCGCCGTCTTGCCGACGCCAGGCTCGCCAATCAGCACGGGATTGTTCTTAGTCCGCCGCTGCAGAACCTGAATCGTGCGCCTGATCTCGTCGTCCCGACCGATGACCGGATCGAGCTTGCCTTCCTCTGCTCGCGCGGTCAGATCCACCGTGTACTTTTCTAGCGCCTCCCGATGCTCTTCCGCGTTGGGATCTGACACCGTTTCTCCATCTCTCGCCACGTTTATCACCTGTTCCAAAGCTTGTTGAGTCACACCGCCTTCGCTCAGGGTGGCGGCAACGGCAGAATCACCGAACATGGCAAGCAGCACCTGCTCGGTAGAAAGAAAGCTGTCACCCGCCTTCTGCGCGAGCCCATCGGCCAGGTTGAGCACCTTCATGAAGCCCGGACCAATGCCGATCTCCCCGGTAGGGCTTTTCAACGTAGGCAGCCGGTCCAGCGCTTCCTCAACGCGACTGCGCAGCTCCCCTTCGCGTCCTCCTGCCCGGGAAAGCAACGCCATAACCCCACTTTCACGCTGTTCCATGAGAACTGCGAGCAGGTGCATGGTTTCCACCGCCGTATTGTCTCGGCCCAGCGCCAGCGACTGCGCGTCAGCCAGAGCGTTCTGCAAACGGCTGGTCATTTTGTCCAATCGCATCTCAATCCCTCGAACTCTGTCTGCTGGTACAATGTGGTCGCTTTCGGCGAATTCAAGCGGTCAATGCAGGACAGACGCCACCCCAGAATACAGCTACCGCTCCTAGTAGAGGTGAAACACCCGACGCTCGGCGGCAGGCGCTGCGTCGCGCGTGACATATCAGAAGGCGGCGTTTTCGTGCACCTGCAGGAACCCGAAATCAAGGTTGGCGCCAAGCTGAAGCTCACCCTGCTGAACCCCATCAGCGTCGAGGTCACGCCCACACCCACGGTGGAGATGGAGGTGAAACGGGTCGAAGCTGACGGTCTGGGGCTGGCGTTCATCAACGCTTCAGGTCGCCACCTCTGGCAGAGCGTCGAACAACTGCGTTCAGAGCTGGCCATCGGCCTGGATTACTTTCAGGTGCATTTGAGCTTCCTAGTGGTAAACGAGGCAAAGGCGATTCTTCTCGTGCAGCAACATGGCCGCTGGACCCTGCCAGGCGCCTATCTGACGGTGGGTAAAGACTGGCGCGAAGCCGCAAAAGTTGCCCTGGAGTCGACGTTCAATCTGACCGACGTCGCCGTCGAATCCGTGTTGACGGTGAACAATGAAGGCGACCCGGATCTGCCGGAGGCGGCCATGCTGGACGTCTACCTCGACGTGACGGCGAATTCCTCAGGGTGCAAACTTTCTGAAACCGCCAGATATCGCGATATCCGGTGGGTGGATCGGCGGCGGTTCGTGGAGGAAGCCACGTTCGCCAACGAGCTGATTCGCGAGCTTGCAAACACGCGGCTGGTGCAGCTGATTAAGCAAAACGCAGGCATGGTTGAATGATCACCAGCGATTTTGATCAGGCTTCGGGCTCCGGAAGGATCGTACTGCGACCCAACCGATCCTGGACCTGGCGGGCAAACACCTACTTCGTAGGCACGCTGATGGTCATCTCGCTGACCATCGCCGTGACTTTCACGCTGCAGGGTATGTGGGTGATCCTGCCATTCACGGTATTGGAAATGTCCGTGCTGCTGGCCTGTCTCTACTACTGCGTGCGGCGCACGCATGTTCAGGAAGTGCTCACTTTCTCGCCGGAGTCGCTGGTCCTGGAACGGGGAATCAATCGTCCCCAGCTGCGCGTGGAATTTCAGCGCTACTTCACGCGTTTCTTCGTGCTCGGTCCAAGGCACCCCTGGTATCGCAAGCAGATCGCGCTGCGCTGCCGCGACCGGGAGATGGAAATCGGCAGCTTTCTGTCGAGCGACGAAAAAGACGATCTGGTCCGCCAGCTCCGCGACATGATTCACCGTTTCGAAGCGTCCGGCGTCGGTTCCTGAGACCGCCAGTAGGGAGGAAAATCTTCCCGCCAGCGCAGGACGCTGTCGGGCGCATCACTGCGCCACACCAGCGCTCCTTGCCTGCCGGTCTGATAAATGCGTGCGCCGACCTCTTCGTAACGGCGAATAACCTCGGGGTGGGGATGTCCGTATCGATTGCCTCGAGCCGCGCTGACAAACAGGGTTCGGGGGTTCGCTACTCGAACCAATGCCCGAGATGACGACGAAGCACTGCCATGATGAGGGGCGAACATCAGGGTGACCGGAACGTCCAGAAGCCTGAGCAGATGACCCTCGACCGCTGCGCCGACATCCCCGGCCAGCAGCAGCCGCTGATCGCCAGCGCTTACCAGAAGCACACAGGATAGATCGTTGTCCGACGCCGCAGCCGGGCGACGAATCCGCAACAGCCGAAAGTCAACACCGTCCCATTGCCAGCGCCTTCCGTAGCACTTCAGTTCATCCTCTCCCGGGAACGAACTGTATACCGCTTGCACCGCCACGTTGCGCCGCACATATGCGGCCCCGCCAATGTGATCGAGATCATCGTGACTGAGAACCAGAGCGTCCACCGCGGGCACACCGGTACTCGCCAGGCTCGGCACGACGACCGCGCTGCCGGTTTCAAATCCACCCGGGTAGGCAGGTCCGGCATCGAAGAGCAATCGGTGACGCGCCGTGTCCACCAGCACCGCCGTGCCCTGCCCAACGTCCAATGCCGAGACGCGAAACTGAGTCGATGGTAGGCGTTGGGACGACATCGTCACGCACAGCAGGACCCCAAGCCCCAGCAAAGGCCAGGCCTGTCGCTGGCTGCCTAGGATCAGAAAGACTCCAGCGGCCTGCGCAATCAGCAGCTGCCAAAAGCCGACTGACAGATGCAGCATGGGGGCCTCCGCGAGCCAGGTCAGCCAGAAAAGCAGCATCCCTGTCAGCCAGTCGGCGAGACCAAACAGCAGCGCGGCAACATCAGGAAGCGGATGCACCAGCAGGCTACCAAACAAGACCAGCGGCACAACGGCAAAACTGACCACCGGTACCGCCAGCAGGTTCGCGGGGAAGCCGGTCAGCGAGAATGCGCCGGTCAGCCCAACAAGCAGCGGGGCGAGACCGATCCCGATGACCCACTGGCTGCGAATAAGTTCACGAACCCAGGGCCGACCATGCCGCTGTGTCAGCTGCCGCCCGTTGAACGCCAGTGCCAGCAGCGCTACCGCTGCAAACGAAAGCCAGAAACCCTGCAAATGAACTCGAAGCGGATCTGCCAGGAGAAGAAGAACGACAGCTAGAACGAGAGTGAGGCCAGGTCTGACACGGCGCCCCCAGGCAACCACCAGCAGCAGTGGCAGTGCCATCAGCCACGCCCTCTGGGCCGGTATCCCGCTCCCGGAAAGCAGCAGATATACCGTACAGCAGGCGCTGCCGCAGATCGCGCCGGCCTTACGGGCGTCTATCCACAACAGAAGCGGGGGAAAAGCTAACGCCAGCAGCCGTACCAGCAACTGGCCGGATAAATGACCGAAGACAGCAGCCAGCCCGACATGCAAGCCCGAAACCACCATCAGGTGCACGGTCCCCGTGCGTCTGAACAGATCCCATTGACCCGCGTCAATTCCCGCTCTGGAGCCCGTTAGGAGCGCCAGCAGAATGGCTGGATGCTCGAGCGTAAGGCCGGTAATAAAGTTGGTCAGCCCCTCGCGAGCCCGGGAAATCGTTGTCACCGACCCGGCCCTGATGCGCTCACCAGACCGCACGTAGCCCGAGCCCTGAATACCCTGGCCAAAGAGCCAGCGCTCGAAATCAAAGCCGCCAGGATTAGCGTACCCCCAGGGCCCCTTTACCGATGCCAGCAGCCGCCAGCGGTCGGCGTGGCGCACGGCAGGCGCTTCATTCCAGGTCAGCATCAGGGTCGTTCCGGGCCGGAAAGCAGGTTGCTCGTCCAGCGACCGGCGGATTTGCGTCGAGTTCTGCGGAGGGCCGTTGACCCGAACCTGCAGGCGAATGACCCGGCCGCGTCCAGCTGGAGCCACAAGCTCAACAGGTTCGCCGACCACCTCGCCCTCGAACCTTACTGGCTCACCGCCGGGGGATAGAACCACCCTGGCATCCAGAGCCTGCAGGTGGTGCCAGCCACCCCAACCCAGTCCGAGCAGCAGCCCTGTTGCCAGCCGCAGGGGCCTCAGCCGCGCCGGGTCGACCGGTACCCCAGGCCTGAAGATTTTCGACCAGGCTGACCAGCCAAGCATTACTGCAAAGGCTGATCCCACCAGCAGTTCCCACGACCCCAGCGACTGAATGAACGACTGCGACGGAATGAACTTGAGGGGCCACGGCAGTGCGGGCAGCATACATCCAGCGGCAAAGCCACTGAGCAGAGCAAGCATGTACGGGTTCAGCCGATCAGGTGCATAATGCTTTTATGCCGAAGAAACTTCTCCTCCGGTACCTGCCTAAACCCACCCTGATTCGTGAGCATCGGGCACTAAGACCGGTAAGTAAATGGCTGCACGAGCCGGAACTCTGGCACCTGCACCGTCGCTCTGTCGCTGGCGCGACGTTCATCGGCCTTTTCTGCGCGTTTCTACCCATCCCTTTCCAGATGCTGATTGCGGCCCTGCTCGCCGTCGCATTCCGCTGCAACCTGCCAATTTCAGTGATGCTCGTCTGGATCACCAACCCTCTGACTGTCACGCCAATTTTCTACTTTACCTATCGACTGGGCGCCTGGCTGCTGGACATAGAGCGTGAAGTTCCCGGCATCCAATTAGGGTGGGACTGGCTGGTGGCAAATATCGGCAGCATCGGCTTGCCTCTGATCGTCGGCTCGCTGATCTGCGGCTGGGTGGCGGGACTTACGGGAATGGTCGTGGTGCGGGTGGTCTGGCGGCAACACGTCATCAGCCGTTGGCGACAAAGAAAGGAAACGCGGCGACTACGTCGCCAGGGCGCCAATCAAACCACCTCCGGTTCGTGATGCGATCAGCTGTGTAGTCCTTCAATCGGATTCAGGCTGGCTGCCCGCCGAGCTGGAACGTAGGCCGAGATCAGGCAAAGGCTCCACGACAGCAGAGCGATGATCAGCAGATCCGCCCCCTGGATAACGGACGGGATCTCCACGAAATAGGTCCCTTCCAGCAGGCGGAAACCCAGCAGCGTTTCCACGCTCGCAATGAGGCCGCCGATGTACCTGGCAACCACCACACCGGACAGCAAACCGACCAGGATTCCGAGACTGGAAATCACCAGACCCTGAAAAAGGAAGATCTGCAGTATCAGACCGCGCGATGCACCCATGGTGTTGAGAATCGCGATGTCGGCACGCTTATCGGTCACGGCCATCGACTGTCCGGACACGATGTTGAACGCGGCCACAGCCACCACCATCAGCAGGATCAGAAACATCAGCACTTTTTCCATCCGAACCGCCTGGAACAGCTCGCCGTAACTCTCCGCCCAGGACAGAATCTCCCAGCCGGGATGCGCGACGCGCAGCGCTTCGGCAACGCCCGCTGCGGCCAGCGGATCCACCAGGGTGATTCGAACCCCGCGAACGCCCATGCCATCCAGCCCATCGGACTCGAGCGCGGCAAGGGGAACTACCGCCAAGGTGTAGTCCAGCTCAGCACCGACTTCGAAGATGCCGCTCAGCTCAAAACGCAGGATGCGCGGGCGCACGCCCGCAGCATCAGGCTCGCTCACCACAAGCACCACGCTGTCTCCGGGCAGCACGCCCAGGTGAGCGGCGAGCTGCCTGCCAAGCAGCACACCTCTTGGGGTTTCCAGCAGTTCAGGAAGGCTGCCATAAACCAGATTGTCGGAAATCGTGGGAATGGAACCGAACGCAGATTCGTCGATTCCATATACGGTAACGGGAGTCACCGCACCCTTCACCGTCACCATGCCGGCGCCGACAAAAAAGTTGTACACGGCGCTGACGTCCGGTTCGTCGGCCAGCTCCCGCACTGCGGGTTCGTCCATAGATCGGCCCGCCAACAGCAGATGCGGGACGGTGCCTAGAATGCGACGCTTCAACTCAGCATCAAAGCCGTTCATCACGCTGACCACCACAGTGAGCACCAGCACGCCCAGCGTCAGTCCCGCCACCGAAACTCGAGTGATGAATGTGCCGAACTCTCGGCGCCGGCTCCGCAGGTAACGCAGCGCGATCCAACCCGCCGCGAGGGTGGCGCCAGTCACCGGATCTGTCCGTCTACCAGGCTGAGTACCCGATGCATGCTGTCCAGCATACTGTCGTCGTGGGTGACGATGACGAAACCGATACCCCGATCGTCGCTCAATCGGCACATGAGATCGAACACGCTTCGGGCGTTGTCGCGGTCAAGATTTCCGGTCGGCTCGTCGGCGAGAACGATCAGTGGGTCGCCGACCAGCGCGCGCGCTACTGCCACACGCTGCCGCTCGCCGCCGGAGAGCGCGGCAGGGCGATGTTGCAAGCGGGGTTCCAGATCGACCGCTGCCAGCATCTCGCGAGCCTGCTCGCTGGCAGTGGCCCTGTTCGCGCCACCGAGTCTCAGCGGCATGGCAACGTTTTCCAGCGCGCTGAATTCCGGCAGCAGGTGATGCAACTGATAGACGAAACCCATGTGACGATTGCGCAGGACGGCGCGCTCAGCAGGACTGGCAGCCGTGAGGTTTTCTGCACCGACCCAGACCTCCCCCGCATCGGGCTCGTCCAGACCGCCGAGCAGATGCAGCAACGTGCTCTTGCCCGAGCCGGAGCGACCGATCACGGCCACCCGTTCTCCCGCAGCCACGCAGAGATCGACCCCGGTCAGCACGGTAACGCGATCCGGCCCTTGGGAAAACGACTTCTCGAGACCTCGGGCACGAAGCACGAATTCACTCATGCGCGAGCACCACCGACGGTTTCAGCGCCGCGGCACGCCACGCTGGGTAAAAGGTACTCAGCGTGCACAGGCCCAACGCCGTAAGGACAATGCCTCGAAGATCCGCGAGCCTGACCTCAACAGGTAGGTAGCTGACGAAATACTGGTTCATCAGATCGAGACTCAGCAGATCGGTGATCCAGCTGTACAGGTCCGGCAGTACGGTGCCGATGGCCAGTCCGACGAGCGCGCCGATTACTATGCCGACACCACCCAGCAGCACGCCCAGCAGAACGAACGCAGAAATGATGGTCGCGCTGTCGCTACCCAGGGTTCGCAGAATCGCGATGTCACCGCTGCGCTGGTTGACGACCATCACCAGTGTGGACACCAGGTTGAAAGCAGCCACTGCCACCAGAAACGACAGCAGTATGAACATGGTGCTCTTCTGCACGCCAATGGCGCGATACAGGTTGCCATGGGTGACCATCCAGCTTCTTGCGAATACCCTCTGGGGACCGAGCGCGTTTACTGCAGCCTGTCCAGCAGCATCCGCAGCAAACAAATCGTCCAGGCGCAGTTGATAGCCGTGTATGCGCCCACCCAGGCGAAATAGCCGTTGCGCATCCCGCAGGTGAATGTAGGCGGCCCGGGAATCCACCTCGGAACGGGACGTCATGATACCCGCCACGGTGAACCGCTTCTGCCGTGGGAACAGACCTGCCGGTGTTACCGTGGCTGCTGGCAGCACAAGGGAAACTCTGTCGCCAAGGCCGACGCGAAGCTGGCGGGCGAGACCGGAACCGAGGATGACCTGATACGCTCCGGGTTCGAGACTGCTGCTGCCGGAGACAAAACTCGCATAGCTGGAAACACGCTGCTGCTCCGCGGGATATATGCCCGTCATCAGCACACCGGCCACCTGATCAGCGACTGCCGCCAGGCCTTCCCCCCGGACGAACGGCGCTGCCCCTTCGACACCTGCAAGCGCCTGCAGGTTTTCGAGATCACCCGCCTCCTCTGTCAAAGCCGATCGGCCGTAGACGGCCAGGTGAGGCAGCACACCGAAAACGCGCTCGCGAAGTTCCCGCTCGAAACCGTTGATGACAGAAACCACCACTACCAGGACGGCGACGCTCAGGGCCAGGCCCCCTACCGCGACCAGGCTTATGAAGGTCAGCGTGCTGCGGCGCGAAAACGCGTAACGGCCTCCCAGGGCTAAAGTGACGGCTCCGATCAAAGCGGCATCTGACGGCATCGAGCGACGAAGGCGCGATGGTATCACGACGCTACGGGCGCTCGAGCGAAATCCCCCCGCCAATCCCTGCAATCAGGCCAGCGCCCTCACCTTGATGAATCGCCGGGTCAGCCTGCTATAGAGGTTCTGCTGAGCGCCCTGACGATACCCGACCCGGTTGCCCGGGATCTATCCAAAGAAGGTCTCGGCTTCCGCTCCGCGTCAGTGCTGCGCCGCAACAGCGGCGTCGTTGCGCTAAGTGGGCATCTCAGAGGGTACGGGTGACCTTGGGTGCTGCCGGGTCCACGGCGGCCGAGTCCACGGCGGCCGAGTCCACGGCGGCCGAGTCCACGCTGGTTGCATCTACCGCCAGTCCGACAGCATTCGCAGGCCCTTGTTCCGTTTCGCACCGGCCAGGGTCACCGCCACAGACTTCACATTCCATGTTCATGCCCAGCGCCTTCATTCCACCGCAGCTGCCGCTGATGGGCTTACGCCCGAACAGCACGCCTACGGCCATACCGCCGACGACAAGCATCATGAATACGAACGAAAAAAACATCGTTGCCACGTTAATACCTTGAACTGCTCTCTAGCACACTTCGTCCTGATGTAAGGCCGTTGATTCCGCGGGAGCCTGCCGGGAACCTATTCAACCGCGCTGATGAACATGTTGCGCATCGCTGCAGTATAGCGCTCATCGAAGTCCGTTTCCTCCCGAATGATGAATAGCGCGGCAAGCCCCATGCGCTCCGCAAGCGCAAACCCTGCCGTGGGGCCCAGAACGTTCAGGGCTGTGGCATAGCCGTCGGCCCACATCGCTGAGGTGTGCAGCACGGTCACCGACGCCAGCTTATGGGTTACCGGGTAACCGGTTCGTGGATCGATGGTATGGGAGTAGCGGCTGCCTTCGAGGTCTCGAAAATTACGATAGTCGCCGGAAGTTGCTGCCGCCATACCTTCCAGGGTGATCACCCGCTGTATGACGCCGAAACTTTCGGGATCCGGTACCTCCACGCCAATCCGCCAGGCACGGTCGGATGGGCTTCGGCCAATGGCACGCACCTCGCCGCCGATATCTACCAGCAGGTCGCTGCAACCGGCACCTGCCAGCGCGTCTACCAGCCGATCGACCCCGTGACCCTTGGCGATCGCCGAAAGATCCACGTACAAATCGGCGGACTTACGAAGTCGAGGCGGATCGGCCCGCACTTCGAGCTTGTCGAAACCTACCTGCGAGCGAAGGGCCGCTATCTGCGCCTTATCCGGCGCGTGCGCCAATACCGCGGCGCTCGCCCCTGGACTCGGCGGACCGAAACCCCAGAGGTTCACCAGCGGCCCCACCGTCACGTCAAACGCGCCTGTCGACTCCCGGCTCAATTGCAGAGCGACATCCAGCACATCGGCTAGGGGTTTGGGAACGTCGACCCAGTCGCCGACAGGAGCGTCGTTGAAACGTGACAGCGCCGAATCTGAAAGGTAGGTCGACATATCCTGGTTCACAGCCAGAAGCTCCCGTTCGATCAACCCGGAAACGTCCTCAGAGCAGCGCGCCGTCACACGGTAGTAAGTGCCCATAGTAGCGCCATCGTAATGGCGAAACTCAGGCGCACTGCAGGCCGTCAGCACGCCTGCAATAATTATCAGGACGCGTGTCCGTGCATACGGGCGCGGGTTTTTCATCGTCTTCTACGCAACCTACAAACCGGGAACACTTCCGAGGCTGCACCTTAACACCTGGAGGCGCGCATGCTGGAGAATCCATGACGGAAACCAGCCCCCCGCCACGAGTTCCTCCGCCGGCTGTTCCCAGCAGCCCCGATCAGAGTCATGATTGAACAATGGCAAAGTTGCTGCTGCTGAGACACGGCCAGATCCGGGCAAATCGCGAGGGCCGCTGGCACGGCTCCACCGATAGCCCTCTGACCTGGCGGGGACGCCGCCAGGTGAAACGAACCGCGCGATATATCGCCGGAGCAGCGCCGAACCTAGAAGCCATCTACTCCAGCCCGCTCCAAAGATGCCTGGATACCGCCAAGATAATCGCAAACCGCATGTACAAGGAACTGATCGTTGACGAGGGACT
>JAHEEG010000010.1:0-37448 GCA_024640825.1 Gammaproteobacteria bacterium | reverse complement strand
TTCGAGACAACGCGCGAAGACCCTGACTTCGCACCGCCGGGAGGAGAGTCTCTGAAGGAGGTCGCGAGCCGGATAGTTCCCGCGCTTCGGGAAATCCACGACCGTCACGAGGACGAGGCGCAAATCCTGCTGGTCGGTCACGGCGCCGCCCTGGCAGTAGCCCTGGGCGCGTTGCTGGATGAGAACCCGGCGGAATGGACCAACTACCCTCTGGCTAACTGCAGCCTAACCGAACTGGTGCTTTCACCAGCCCCGTACGTTAACTTCTTCAATTCAACCCATCACCTGTAAGGGTGGAATGGCGAAAAACGAGACGGGGAACCGTAAAGCGAACGCCCCCATACCCAGGCGCCTAGACACCTAGGAGCAGACACCAAGGAGGAACAAGCATGACCGAGTTCTGCAGCATCGAAAAAGACAATCATATTCTGACCGTGACCCTTGAGCGTCCAGAGCGTCTCAACGCCCTGCACCCTCCGGCCAATGCCGAACTCGGCGCAGTTTTCGACGAGTTTGCCGCCGACGATGACCTGTGGGTAGCCATCATCACCGGCCGCGGCCGCGGTTTCAGCGCAGGCAACGACCTGCGCTACCAGGCCGAGGGCGGGGAGCGGGTGCCAATGCCGAGAGGGTTCGGCGGGCTGACCTCGCGCTTCGATCTGACCAAACCCGTCATTGCGGCCGTAAACGGCGTCGCCATGGGCGGTGGATTTGAGATCGCTCTGGCCTGCGATCTGATTATCGCCTCAGAGTCGGCGACTTTCGCGCTGCCGGAGCCCAAGGTGGGACTGGCCGCACTGGCGGGCGGGTTGAATCGATTACCCCGGCAGATTGGCGCAAAGCGCGCCCTCGGCATGATCCTCACCGGACGACACGTCAGCGCCGCCGAAGGTTACGAACTGGGATTCGTCAACGAGGTGGTACCCCACGACGACACCCTGGCCGCAGCGCGACGCTGGGCGGAGCAGATCAGCGCCTGTGCTCCGCTGTCCATCAGGGCGAGCAAGGACGTGGTTTATCGCAGCCTGGACAAAGCGTCCCTTGCCGAATCCATGGCTGAGCAGTACGACTCAGTGAAAGCCATGGTCAAAAGCGAAGATTTCATCGAGGGCCCCAGAGCCTTCGCAGAGAAGCGCAGGCCCGACTGGAAAGGCCGCTGAGGCTCCGCACGAACTTTAGGCCCAAGCGCTGCCCAATGTGCGCCGACCAGCTCGTCAGAGTTGGTCTGCAGCGGTCGCACGACTGATGGCTTCTGCCACCACCGCCACCGCCAGGCAGACGTCGTTGAGCGTCTCATGTTCCCCACGGGCAGCCATTTCCGCAACGACTTCCAGGCGTGGAATCGCGACGTGCAGCAGATCGGGGGTAGTAGCAAACTGTTCCGGATAAGGCTGGATCCCAGGATTCATAGGCTTTCCGACTCAATACGACGGTTATAAACAAGTCAGCATTCGTGCCAGCCTCGAATAACCTACGTAACCTTCTGTTTTTATTGGTTTTAGTCCATTTTTAACAGCGTGGGCTCCGGAGCCGTAGGTGCCCCGACGCGCGCAAAACTGACCCGCTGCGCAACCTCGACGGCCCATAAGAGGGATCCTTTATGCCCCCGAAGCACGCTCACGACCGCTGACGGTATGGAAACGAATCCAGACTATCGCCGCGCCGAACGCCGCTACCAGGTGTTTGTGCGGCGCAACCTGACACGCAACTTCGTTGTCCACCTGATTCATGGAATGCTCGGGCAGACGGGCTTCCGGCTGCTGAACGCGCCGACGTTCCTGCCCGCTTACGTGCTCTTTCTTTCCGGCTCGGATTTCGCCGTCGGCCTGGCACTGGCACTGCAGTCCCTGGGCATGGCGCTGACGCCGCTCGTTGGCGCGAACCTGATCGAACACCGCGCCCGGGTTCTGCCCATGGGGTTTATCACCGGCGGGGCGATGCGGCTGTCGGTTCTAGGAATTGCGCTGTCGGGACTGCTGCTGCCCCCGGCTCAGGCGCTGGTCGCCATCTACTTCTGGCTTGCGCTGTTTGGCCTGCTGCAAGGCATGCAGGGCGTCATCTTCAATTTTCTGATGTCCAAGGTAATTCCCGTTTCCAAGCGGGGAAGGCTGACGGGGCTGCGCAATTTCCTGGCTGGCATTACTTCCGCTGGGGTGGCGCTGCTCGGAGGAACCTATTTTCTCGGAGACAACCCGGACGCGACCGGCTATTCCTACACCTTCGTACTCGCATTCATCCTCACCACGTGCGGTCTGCTTGCGTTGATCTTCACCAGGGAGCCGATTCCGCCGACGCGAAGGGCCCCTACCCCGCTTCTACAGCGTCTCGGCGACATACCGGCGCTGCTACGGAGCGATCCTGCCTTCACCCGCTACTTTCTGGCCCGCTCGATGGCCACCGCCGGTCGCATGGCGCTGCCCTTCTACATTCTTTACGCCGGTTCCAGCATGGCGCTGTCTGGCGCCAACCTCGCCATCGTCACCGTGGCCTTCACCCTGGCCGGTACCGTCTCCAATCTCATCTGGGGTGCCATCGCGGATAGACGTGGTTTTCGTCTGGTATTCCTGCTGTCGATCGTTCTATGGGTCGTCTCCACTCTGATGCTTGTCGCCTCGTCAGGAGTCTTTCTAACCAGCCTGGTATTCGTCGGGATTGGTGCTGCCGTTCAGGGGTTCCAGAATTCCGCAATGAACCTGACGCTGGAGTTCGGTCATAGAGATGACCTGCCGGTAAGGATTGCCATCGCCAACTCCACTTCAGAGATGGCGGGCAGCCTGGGACCTCTGCTGGGCGGTGTCATCGCCACAAGCTTCGGTTACCCGGCCCTGTTCTTCACCTCCGTTGCGTTTCTTGTCGTCGGCGGCGTGATGGTCGCCCTGCTGGTACCGGAGCCGCGTCGCAGCGTCGGCGCCATGCTCTGAGCAGCGCCTACGCCAAAGCCGCCAGCAGCCCATCCAACTGCTGTCGATACTCGTCAACGGTATCGTAGCGAAGGGCACAGACAAGCCGCTCCACACCCATTGCATCAAACTGCGCCACCAGGTCAGCAGCCTCTGCCGGCACTTTCAGCGGCAGCGCGGTCATCACCGTCACCCGCGCAGATGCGTTGCCTGCGGCTGCCGCAATTTCTCGATAGCGAACCAGCTCCGGCGCCAGGAACTCCGGCGTCACACCCATGGGCAGCCAACCGTCACCGTAGCGGGCGGCCCGGTGCAGCGCGTGGGGCGCACGTCCCCCGACATAGATCGGCGGGCACGCCGGTTTGGGACGGAACAGGAAGCGTTGACCATTAGCGACAGCGGGCTCGTCCTCGAAACAGTGACGCAGAAATGCCAGGGTCTCGTCGCTGGCCTCGCCGCGCCGGTGGCGCGACACGCCGAGCGCCCTGAACTCCGGGTCCATCCAGCCGATGCCCACACCCAGAAGCAAACGCTCAGCCGACAGTTCCTGAAGGGTTGCCACCTGCTTGGCCGTAGGCAGCGGGGGCCGGTAGGGCAGGATGAGCACGCCAGTACCCAGCGCGATGCGCGAGGTGTGACCGATCAGGGCAGCCAGGGTGACCAGCGGGTCCAGATAGCGACCGCCGCTGCCTTCAGCATCATCTGGCGGAATAGCGATGTGGTCCGTAATCCAGATCGACTCCAGTTCGGCGGCCTCGGCGGCTGCTGCACACCGAAACAGGACCTCCGGGGCCGACTGAGGGCCCATGTTGCGAAGGGTAACCCCGATCTTCACTGCCGCGTGCTCCCCGAGTACATCGCCGAAGGAAAAAGCGCCGCGGCCGGCGCCTACATCTCGCGCAGCTTACCGTTCTGGCGCAGAAACTCCAGGATCCTTTCAACCGCCTGGGTTGGCGACAGCGCTACGGTATCGATATGAATCTCCGGCTCTTCCGGAGGCTGATATTCGGAGTCGATGCCGGTGAAGTTGCTGATCTCTCCGGCTCTCGCCCGCTGATACAGGCCCTTGGGATCGCGCTGCTCGCAGACGTCCAGCGGGGTATCCACGAATACCTCGATGAACTCACCGTTTTCCAGTCGATCCCGAACCATGCGCCGTTCGCTTCGGAACGGAGATATGAACGACACGATGGTGATAAGACCCGCGTCCGTCATCAGCGCCGCCGTCTCGCCCACCCGGCGGATGTTTTCTACGCGGTCAGCTTCGGTAAATCCGAGGTCGCGATTGAGCCCGTGGCGAACGTTGTCGCCGTCCAGCACGTAGGTGTGCCGGCTCATGTCGCTCAACCGGCTTTCCAACAGATTGGCTATGGTGGATTTGCCCGACCCTGAAAGTCCGGTCATCCAGATGACGCAGGGTTTCTGGTGCTTCAGGGAAGCCCGATGGGCCTTGTCCACCGTCAGCGCCTGCCAGTGGATGTTGTCGGCGCGGCGCAGCGAGTAGTCGAACAGCCCCGCGCCCACGGTTGCATTGGACTGGCGGTCGATGAGAATGAAGCTGCCCAGCTCACGTCCTTCCTGGTAGGGGTCAAAGGCTACGCGGTCAGACAGGCTGACGTTAGCCACGCCTACCTCGTTGAGCGACAGGCTTTTCGCCGGCTGAGTTTCCAAGGTGTTCACGTTCACCAGGTGCTTGAGCTCGGTGACCACACAAGGAAGAGTCCGGGTGCCGGTCTTGAGGTAGTACTGGCGCCCGGGAAACATCGGCTGCTCATCCATCCACAACAGGTGCACGCCCAGCTGATCCGAGGCCTGAGGCGGCGCCTGCGCGGCCGCCAGTACGTCGCCACGGCTGATGTCGATCTCATCTTCCAGCAGCAGGGTTACCGCCTGGCCTGGCAGCGCCTCTTTCAAATCGCCTTCGAAAGTCACCACCCGCGCGACCTTGGAACGCTGCCCGCTCGGCAGCACGGTAACGGCATCGCCCGGACTCACCCGGCCGGCGGCAACGGTGCCGCTGAAGCCACGGAAATCCAGATTGGGCCGGTTCACCCACTGCACGGGCATGCGGAACGGTGCGGTCAGCAGGTCGCTGTCCACCTGCACGGTTTCCAGATGCTCGAGAAGCGTAGGGCCTTTGTACCAGCTCATATGCGAGCTGGCATCCGTAACGTTGTCACCCTTGAGGGCCGACATGGGAATGGGCACGATCTCAGGATCGCCCAGCTGAGCGGCGAACTGTCGGTACTGCGCGACGATGTCGTCAAACACCTTCTCGTCGTAAGCCACCAGGTCCATCTTGTTCACCGCCAGCACCAGATGGCGGATGCCGAACAGCGAAGCGATGAAGCTATGCCGCCGGGTCTGGGTCAATATGCCTTTTCGGGCATCAATAAGGATTACGGCCAGCTCGGCATTCGAGGCCCCGGTGGCCATGTTGCGCGTGTACTGCTCGTGGCCCGGGGTATCGGCAACGACGAACTTGCGGCGGTCCGTAGCGAAGAACCGGTAAGCAACGTCGATGGTAATGCCCTGCTCGCGCTCGGCGGCCAGGCCGTCGACCAGCAGCGCGAAGTCGATATCTTCGCCCTGCGTGCCCTGCCGGCGGCTGTCGGCTTCCAGCGCCGCCAGCTGATCTTCAAAGATCAGCTTGGAGTCGTAGAGCAGCCGCCCGATGAGGGTGCTCTTGCCGTCGTCAACGCTGCCGCAAGTCAGGAACCGCAATGTGGTTTTTGCGGCCTGCTCGCTCAGATACTGCTCAATGGCGACAGACATCAGAAGTAACCCTCCTGCTTTTTCTTCTCCATGGACGCGGCCGTGTCGTGATCGATCGCTCGACCCTGCCGCTCGGATGTGCGCGAGACCAGCATCTCTTCGATGATGCCGGGCAGGTCGCTGGCGTCGCTCTCTACCGCCCCGGTCAGCGGGTAACAGCCGAGAGTGCGGAATCGCACCGTGCGCATCTCCGGGGTTTCTCCTGGAGCCAGCGGCAGGCGCTCGTCATCGACCATGAGCAGCATGCCCTCCCGCTCCACCACAGGACGCTTCTTAGCCAGATACAGCGGCACGATGGGTATGTTTTCCTGGTAGATGTACTGCCAGATATCCAGTTCCGTCCAGTTCGATAACGGGAACACGCGCATGCTCTCTCCGGACCGCACGCGGCCGTTGTACAGGTGCCACAGCTCGGGACGCTGATTCTTCGGATCCCAGCGATGCTGCGCGTTGCGGAACGAGAATACCCGCTCCTTGGCACGGGATTTCTCTTCGTCCCGGCGTGCGCCGCCAAAAGCGGCATCGAACCCATACTTGTCCAGTGCCTGCTTGAGTGACTGGGTCTTCATGATGTCGGTGTGTAACGAAGCGCCGTGAGTGAAGGGCCCCACGCCCTGCTCCACCCCGTCCTGGTTGATGTGCACAATCAGATCGATGCCCAGATCCTTGGCCAGATTGTCCCGGAATTCGATCATCTCTCTGAATTTCCACGTGGTGTCCACGTGCAGCAGAGGGAATGGCGGTTTCGAGGGATAGAAAGCTTTCATGGCCAGATGCAGCATCACCGACGAATCCTTGCCGATGGAATAGAGCATGACCGGGTTTTCCGCCTCGGCAAGCACCTCGCGAATGATGTAGATGCTCTCCGCTTCGAGACGCTGGAGATGGGTCAAGGTCTGGGACACGACGCTCTCGGGGTAGTGGTTAGGGCCGCAATTAGACCCAACTTGCATAACTGCAGCAACGTTTGAGTTGTTAAAAGCATATGCCGGTTTGTAAACTGCTCGAGCGAAACCGTGGGAACAGGTTCGGTGCCCCGTCTCCGGACTGCTCGCCGACGCATCAATCCAGCAACTTACCTGAGGACCCTGTCCCGGCAGCAAAACCCATGGCTTACCTCATCTACCTGCTCGCCTTCGTCGGTGGGTTCTCCATCATGTCGCTGGAGCTGCTGGGCGGACGGGTGCTTGCCCCCTACTTCGGCAGCAGCATCTACGTCTGGGGCAGCATCATCACCGTGTTCATGCTGTCCCTGTCCATCGGTTATCTGGTGGGCGGACGGCTGTCGCTGCACCATCCCTCCCTGGGACGTTTTGCGATCATTTTTGTTGCCGCTGCCGTCTGCCTGTATCCGCTGGTTTACTTCAACGAGGCCATTATGGTCTGGGTTTTCGAACGCATCGAAGATCCTCGCTACGGGTCTCTGGTAGCGTCCGGGTTTCTGTTCATCGTGCCGACTGTGATCATGGGCATGATCTCCCCCTACTCCGTACGCCTGCTGGTGCAGACCACCGAAAGCTCGGGTCAAGTTGCCGGCTTTCTCTACTTCGTTTCCACTCTGGGCAGCGCGCTGGGTACGCTGGCCACTTCCTTTTATCTGGTGCTCTGGTTCGAAATGAACACCATTCTCACCCTGCTAACCCTGGCACTGCTGGCCATGGGGCTACTGGCAGCGATTGCCTCACGGCGAGTTCGCTCGTGAACGACAGAGGAGCCGAACGACGACGGTCAGCCATTGGGATGCTACTGCCCTTGCTCTACGCGCAGTTCGGCGTGCTGATCTGCAGCGTGTCGGTGCCCGTCGAGGCCCGCATCGTTCACGAGGAGCGCTCGTTGTACAGCAAGATACTGGTGGATCAGCGGGGTTCCATGCTCTGCCTGCAGTTCAGTGTGCGCCGGGATCAGCGCAATCAGTCCTGTTTCGACCAGCGCAAACCCGACAAGATGGTTTTCATCTACGCGCGCATGATGATGGCGAGCCTGCTGCTGCAGCCGCACCCGAAGCGGATCCTTATGATCGGCCTGGGCGGTGGCACCCTGCCCATGGCGCTGGACCGGCTGTTTCCCGAGGCAAACCAGGACGTGGTGGAAATCGACCAGGCCGTCGTCCGCGTCGCGAGAGACTACTTCGGCTTCGCGCCCAGCGAACGGGTGAAGGTTTTCGCCCAGGACGGCCGGGTCTTCGTCAAGCGCGCCGTACAGCGAGGTGAGAAATACGACCTGATCATGCTGGACGCGTTCAACGGCGACTACATTCCCGAACACCTGATGACCCGGGAGTTTCTCGAAGAAGCCAAAGCGCTGCTGACACCAGACGGTGTCCTGGCGGCCAATACGTTCGCCATCAGTCGCCTGTACGATCACGAATCGGTCACCTACGCCAACGTATTCGGCACCTACTTCAACCTCAGAACGCCGAGCACGGGCAACCGCATCGTCCTGGCGGCGCCCGGCGGGTTACCCACCGCCGAAACGTTACGTGCCCGCGCGGAAGCGCTGCGCGCCCCACTGAAACCCTACGGCATCAGCATGCGAGAACTGCTGCCGCTGGTGCGCGAGCGCGAAGATTGGGACAGCGATGCGCGTGAGCTGACGGATCAATATGCGCCCGCAAATATTCTGCAGTCACGATAGACGCCGGGTTCAAAGCCCGGCGTTACGCCAGTACTCGTCCTTGAGCAGCCGCTTGTAGAGCTTGCCGGTGGGGTGGCGCGGCAATTCTTCACGAAAATCGATAGACCGCGGGCATTTGATGTGGGACAGCTGCTCCCGGCAGTAGTCCATGAGCTGCACCGCCAGCTCCGGCCCCGCTTCCGCCATGTCCCGTGGCTGGACCACCGCTTTCACCTCCTCGCCGAACTCCTCATTGGGCACGCCGAAGACGGCCACGTCGATGACGGCGGGATGGGTAATGAGCGCGTTCTCCGCCTCCTGAGGATAGATGTTCACACCGCCGGAAATGATCATGAAGTGCTTGCGATCGGTGAGATACAGATAGCCGTCCTCATCCAGATAGCCGACGTCACCGAGGGTCGTCCAACCCTTAGGATGTCGGGATCCGGCAGTCTTCTCGGCATCTTTGTGATACTCGAACTGGCCACCGCCGGAAAAATAGATGGTGCCCGGCTCGTCTGCGGGGAGTTCCTGGCCTTCGTCGTCGCAGATGTGCAGCTCGCAGTTCAGCGGCCTGCCAACGGAGCCTTTGTGGGCCAGCCACTCGCGGGAATCGAGCTGGACGAAGCCGTTGCCTTCGGTGCCGGCGTAGTACTCGTAGATCACCGGGCCCCACCACTCGATCATCTCTTCTTTGACCGGAATAGGACAGGGCGCCGCGGCGTGAATGGCGCAACGCAGAGCGCTCACATCGTAGCGGGTGCGCACCTCTTCCGGCAGCTTGAGCATGCGCACGAACATGGTAGGCACCCACTGGCTGTGGGTGATCTGGTACTGTTCTATGTAGCGAAGCGCCATCTCTGCCTCGAAGTGCTCCATGACAACCACCTCAACGCCGTTTCGCAGGCAGCTCATGGTGAAGCCCAGCGGCGCGGCGTGATACAGCGGTGCAGGTGAGAGATAGATGGAATTATCGTCGGCGCCGTACAGCGCGCTCAGATAGTTGGGCAGGTCGAGCTCGCCGTAGGCGGCCTCGGGCAGCGGCTTCTTGACCCCCTTGGGATAGCCGGTGGTCCCCGAGGAGTAGAGCATGGACTGGCCTTCGGCCGGATCCTCGATGGGCGTTTCCGGCATCGCGGCTATGGCTTCCTCCCAGGCCTGATAGCCGGCGATGGCACCGTCGATCATGTAGCGGTGGGCAACCCCCGGCATTTTGTCCATAAGCGGCTGCACCACCTCTTTGCGGCCAACGGACGTGATGAACACCTGGGCCTCACAGTTGTTGACGATGTATTCCACCTCCTGCTGCTGCAGGCGCCAGCTGATGGGCGTGTAGTACAGGCCTGCGCGCTGGGCCGCCCAGCAGATCTGAAAAAAGCGCGGGTGGTTTTCCAGCAGCAGCGCGATGTGATCGCCTCGTTTCAGACCCAGCTGGCGGAACAGGTGGGCGCCCTGATTGGCCGCTCGCTCCAACCCGGCGAAAGTGATTACCTCGCCACTGTCGGCCATCACGTAGGCGGTCTTATGCGGATGCTTGTCGGCAATGATTCCCGGATGCACGTGCCCTCTCCTGCATTCAGCTCGAGCAAACAGGCTCGGTCGTCACAGACGTTAGGAGCTTTTCGCTTCCGGTGCAATCCAGCCAGCCCCTGCTCTGCCAGCATGCAGCTCTGCTAGCATGCAGCCCTGTGTGATCCGATGAGGCCCTATGGACTGGCAGCAACCCTACCCCTCTAACCGCTCCCCTGTATGCGCGGGCAACCTGGTGGCCAGCTCTCAGCCGCTTGCAGTGCAGGCCGGCCTGGAAGCTCTGAGTCGGGGCGGCAATGCGATTGACGCCGCGCTGGCGACGGCCATCACCCTCACGGTGGTGGAGCCCAACAACAACGGCCTGGGCAGTGATGCCTTCTGCATTCTGTGGGACGGTACCCAACTGACGGGGCTCAACGCCTCCGGACGCTCACCCAGAGCCTGGACGCGCGAGCGATTCACAGGCCTGCAGCAAATGCCCGAGCTCGGCTGGGAGTCGGTGACTGTCCCTGGCGCGGTGAGTGCCTGGGTGGCGCTATCGGATCGCTATGGCAAGCTGCCGTTCGCGCAGCTGTTCGAGCGCGCCATCGGCTACGCCGAGGACGGCTTTCAGATCGGGCCGAAAACGGCCTTCTACTGGAAGCTGGCCGAACGCACCTATGGAGACTTCGCCGATTTCCGGGCGCATTTTTTACATGCCCCTGATGCGGGCAGCCGGGTTCGCCGGCCGGATCTCGCTCGCTCTCTGAGATTGATCGCGGAATCCCGCGGCGAAGCCTTCTACCGGGGCGAGCTGGCGGAACGCATGGCAGTCAGCGCCGCACAGGCCAACGGCGCCCTGACCCTGGAAGACCTGGATACCCACTCGGCAGACTGGGTGACGCCCATCGCACAACCCTACAGGCAGGTTGCCCTGCACGAGATACCGCCCAACGGCCAGGGTCTGGCAGCGCAGATCGCGCTGGGCATCCTCCGCCACCGCGAAGTTGCGGACTTGGATTCCGCCGAGTGGTTTCACCTGCAGATTGAAGCCATGAAGATCGCCATCCGCGCCGCCTTCGATCACTTTGCCGATCCCCGAGCCATGCGCGTGTCACCGGAAGCGCTGCTGGAAGAAGGCATGCTGGCCCGCCTGGCGGCAGGCATCGGTGCAAATGCCACGCGGCTGCCACCAGGAAAATTGCCCGTAGAACTGCCCGCGGGTTCTGATACCGTCTACCTGGCTTCTGCAGACGCCAACGGCATGATGGTGTCTTTCATCCAGTCCAACTATCAGGGTTTCGGCTCCGGCATCGTGATTCCGGGTACCGGCATCGCCATGCAGAACCGAGGCAGCGGTTTTTCGCTGGACCCGGATCACCCCAACTGCGTCGGCCCCGGCAAACGCCCCTACCACACCATCATCCCCGGCTTCGTCACCGAGGCGGGTGCACCACGTCTGGCGTTCGGCGTCATGGGGGGCCACATGCAGCACCAGGGGCACGTACAGATGGTCGGAAGGATATTCGATCATCAGCAGAATCCCCAGGCAGCCAGCGACGCGCCCCGCTGGCACATCTATCCTGATTTTTCTGTAGGCGTGGAGCCGGGTTTTTCGGAATCGGTTGCGACGGAACTCAGGGCCCGCGGGCACGCCGTTCGCTCTGAGCCGCTGGAACACGTGTTCGGCGGCGCTCAGCTGATCCTGCGGACCGAAGATGGCTACGTGGCAGGCTCCGATCATCGCAAGGAAGGTCAGGCAGCCGGGTTCTGAACTTCCCGGCGATGGGTCTCAGACGAAATACCTCATAACAGGCACAGGGTTTGAGAAAGGCCCTCAGCCGTCGTCCCCGGGGTTTGAGGTCGAGCGGCTCCTGCCATTCCTGCCCGGTTCTGGTGACCTTACCCATGGGTAGTTCCCCTGCTAGAATTAGAACGATTCAAACAAGGCGACGGGGCAGGCAGTAAGGCCCATACCGGCAATCGATCCCGCGAAAGCGCGAAATTCCAGACTGAGCAGGAAAGCAATGGAATCCACCAGCAAGCCAGACGGCCCGGACGGCAGCATCCTGGAGCTACCGGTGACGGCTCCCCGGGAGATTCGCAAGTCGACCAAGCTGGCGGATGTCTGCTATGACATTCGCGGCCCTGTGCTGAAGGAAGCGCAGCGCCTCGAGGAAGAAGGCCACAAAATCCTCAAGCTGAACATCGGCAACCCTGCGCCCTTCGGCTTCGAGGCGCCGGAAGAAATTCTCGTCGACGTCATTCGCAATCTGCCTACCGCGCAGGGGTACTGCGACTCCAAAGGCCTGTACCCGGCCCGCAAGGCCGTCATGCAGTACTGCCAGGAACTGCAGATTCCCGATGTGGAAATTGACGACATCTACATAGGCAACGGGGTGTAAATCTTTCCGGCGGCAAGCCCGTTCATTACCTCTGCGACGAGCAGTCGGACTGGTTTCCAGACCTGGACGATATCCGCAGAAAAATCACTTCCCGAACCCGAGCCATCGTCGTGGTCAACCCCAACAACCCTACCGGCGCGGTCTACAGCCGGGATCTGCTGATGGGCATCGTGGAGCTGGCCCGCAGTCACGACCTGGTGGTATTTGCGGACGAGATTTACGACAAAATTCTCTACGATGACGCCCGGCACGTACCCATGGGTTCGCTGGCTGACGACATTCTCATCTGCACGTTGAACGGCTTGTCAAAAGCCTATCGCGTCGCCGGCTTTCGCACCGGCTGGCTGGTGATCAGCGGCGCCAAGCATCGAGCCAGAGACTACGTCGAGGGCCTGGACATTCTTTCGTCAATGCGTCTGTGCGCCAACGTTCCCAGTCAGCACGCGGTGCAGACCGCCCTGGGCGGTTACCAGAGCATCCAGGAGTTCATCGTGCCAGGCGGTCGACTTTACGAACAGCGTAACCTAGCGTGGTCGATGCTCAACGACATCGATGGCATCTCCTGCGTTAAACCGAAAGGGGCACTATACCTGTTTCCTAAACTGGATCCCGGGAGATACAGAATCAGCGACGATCAACGTTTTGCTTTTGATCTCCTCCAACAGGAGAAGATCCTCGTAGTCCAGGGCACCGGCTTCAACTGGCCGCGGCCGGATCACTTCCGAATCGTGTTCCTGCCGCGGGAAGAGGACCTCCGGTTTGCCATGGACCGGCTGGAGCGCTTCCTGCACACCTATCGGCAATGACTGACCTCAACATCGACGACCTCAATATCGAGGACTTCTGCAAGGACAGCGCCATGGTGCTGTCCACGCTGTATCAGACGTTTCCACGGCGACACACGCTGTTTGTTGAAGACATCTGCGGCCGCGACGAAACCGACGAGTTCGGTATGCACAGCGACCGGCACCTGGCCTGCCTGGCCGCCATGCTGTGGCTGGCGGAAGAAGGCTTTCTGCGTTATGCGGACACCATACGTCAGGAGGCTATTGATCTTGCGGTGCTGACCGGCAGGGCGTTCACCCTGCTGACCACCCCGTGTGCGGCGTTCCATCCGCCGGAAATCGGCAGCCTGCCCCCTTCCGTGCGGCTTGAGCATCGGACCTATCTGCAGCGGCTGCGCTATGCCCTGCAGCAAAAGTCTTCGGTGGAGATCCGCGAGGCAGTGCTGCAACTCATGTCCCGGATGCTACAGGGTGCACCCCAGGGCGACCTGCAGACCGAACGCGGGAACGCGCGCGGTCGCGACCGCTCCAACGACCCCGACGACGACCAGCCTCAACTCCGAGATCTGTCCGCTCAAGGCGAGTAGCGGAACAGGGATATTTTCAATCCCCTGTCCGGATAGCGGTCCGGAAAGTCTGGCGACGGCAGCATGCTGGCTACCGGCCTGCACGCCGGACACCAGCGCGCCATCTGCTCGCCCAGAAAATCCTGATTCAGAAACGGCGAGTTCAGGCAGGCCAGTATCTGCGCGCCTGGCGCCGCAAACTCCGGCAGACGCTTGAGCATCTGTCCGTAGTGCTTGTCCGCAGTAAAGCTGCCGCGCTGGTTGGTCGGCGGATCAAGGATCACCAGATCATAGGGCCCGAACAGAACGATCTTGCGCCAGGATTTAAAGAGATCCTGAGGCAGCATGCGCACCCGGCTCAGGTCATGATCATTCAGCACGTGATTCTCTCGCCCCCATTCCAGCGTGCGCCGGGCCATATCATTGTTGACCACCAGCTTCGCCCCGCCGGCAACAGCGGCCACGGAAAACGCACAGGTGAAGGCGAACAGATTCAGCACCCGCCTGCCAGCGGCCTGGTCCCGGAGCCAGGCACGCATGGGCGCTATGTCCAGGAACAGGCCCACGTTCTGGTTGCGGGTCATCTGCACCAGGTAGTTCAAGCCCCGCTCGCAGACCACGTGCCGGTCGGGCACCTGTCCGGAGACGATCTCGGTTCGAGTCTGGCGCCCGTCCCGGGCCTGCAGGCACACCCCACGCTGTTCGGGGACCGCCGCCGCGAGCCGCGTTGCCAGCCGCCGCGCACCCGCAACGTCATCACCATAGCTGCTGACCAGCAGATACGGGGCAAACCAGTCCACCGTGATGTCCGCATAGCCTTCGAAACAGTGGCCTCGGCCGTGGAAGAGTCGGGTCGGTTCATCGCCCGCAAGCGCCAGCCGCTGCGTTGCCAGGGTGACAACCGGATCGAAATCACGCATGGCTGCTCAGCCGGTACCACAGCCGGTCGTCGTAGCCGGTAATGATCTGAATCAGACCTGACCAGGCTGCATCCAGCGCCGCATCGTCGGTGTCGATCAACAACGGTCGCCCTTCCAGGGATAGCAGCTTGGACCGCGTGCCGACCACCCAGAGATTCTGACGCGGCACCAGTCGCAGCACGCCGGGGGTCAACTGCTGATTGCCTCGGCCAATCAGAAACCCTTGATTGCGGGTGAAGCTGAGAATCAGCAGCGGCCCTTCGCTCGCCGGCAAACTGCAAGCGGAAAGCTTCGCAAGACGGTTTTCCAGCCAGTCACCATCCACGTCCCGGCCTACCTGTTTGCCGTCCTCCAGCACGTCGAAACCGATCAGGGTGGGTTCTATATCCAGGGCCCGCTTGATGGCGGCGAGGCTACCGCCAGGACCCAGAACAACCAGCCCCGCGTGCTGACTCAAGCGCTCCACTACTTCAGCAACGATTTCCTGCAACGCCAGGGGCTCGCTTTCCCGACCGCTCTCCTTAGTGTGCTGCAGGAAGCCCCCGGCTTCGGGTATCGCCAACTCGCCAAAGTAGCGGGGACGAACAATGCCCTGCCGGAGCGCTTCTTCGTCCAGATCGCGCACCTCACACAGCGCCGCACGAACCAGACCGCCGGCCAGGAGCGCTTCGAGAATGCGCGCGGCGCTTTCCGGGGTTGTAGCGAAAACGCCGGAGTGCATCTTTACGCCCGCGGGTATCCCCAGCACCGGCACTGTTTGGTGGATTGCCTGCAGAATGTCTCTGGCAGTACCGTCGCCGCCGCAGAAGACCAGCAGATCAACACCGGCCTCGGCCAGTGCGCGGGCCCCCGCCTGCGTATCTGCCGCGGTAGATTTCAGCGCGGGATCGCCCAGCACCTGACTTTCAATACCAAGCGCATCGAGCACTTCCGCCCCCATGGCCCCGCCCCAGGTCAGCCAGCGCACCTGTTTCGCAGACTCGCCCAGCGATGCCAGCATGCGTCGCGCGCGCGCGCTGCCCCTGGGTATTCCGCCGCGGGCCAGCGCCTGGTCCTGCACCGCCACGCCGTCGCTGCCCTTCAGGGCGACCGAACCGCCGATGCCGGCCACCGGGTTGATGATGAAGCCGAAGGTCAGCATCCAGCAGCCCCCGCCAGATCAGCGACGTGCTCGGCAATGGCCAGAGACGCGGTCAGGCCCGGGGACTCGATGCCCAGCAGGCTGATCAGCCCGCCAACCCCGTGCTGACTGGGCCCGGTGATGGAAAAATCTGCTGCCGGTTCCCCGGGACCGGAAATTTTCGGCCGGATGCCCGTGTACCCGGGCTGCAGGCGTTCTTCAACCAGCGCGGGAAAATAGCGGCCGATTGCCGCCACGAAGGAGGCCTTACACGACTCGTCGAATCCATAGTCAACGGCATCAATCCAGACGACATCCGGCCCGAAGCGCACCTGGCCAGCCATATCGACGGTGACGTGCACGCCCAGCCCATCGGCTTCGGCGATGGGGTACACGAGCCGGGAAAAAGGCGCTCGGCCCGCGTAGGTGAAATAGTGGCCACGGGCGTAAAACGCGGTCGGGGCGGTCCCATCCACATCCGCCGCCAGGTCAGGGGCCCAGAGTCCGGCGCTGTTCACGACGCAGCGCGCCTCTAAGGTCAGATCCTGCGTGTGCACCAGCACGCCTGAATCAACCTTGGAAAGCCCCCTCACCTCCGTGTCCAGGGCGACGACGCCGCCGCTGCCTTCCAGGTCAGCCTGCAATGCCAGCATGTAACCGTGCGAATCGATGATGCCGGTGCTTTCGGAAAGCACCCCGGCTATCGCGGTGACTTCCGGTTCGAGCGCTCTGACCGCGGAAGCGTCCAGCCAGGCGAGCTCTCCCGCGCCGTTGTGCCGTGCCTGCGCCTGGTAGCCTCGCAGCACGGCAAGCTGGTCCTGCGAAGTCGCAACGATCAGTTTGCCGCACCGCTTGTGGGGAACTCGATGCTCCTCGCAGTAACGATAGAGCGCTGCTTTACCGGCGACGCACAGCTGCGCCTTGAGGCTGCCCCGGGGATAGTAGATGCCCGCGTGAATGACTTCGGAGTTACGAGAGCTGGTCTGCGAACCAATGAGACCTTCACGCTCGAGAACGAGAACCTCACGACCCTGTTGGGCCATTCTGCGGGCGCAGGCCAGGCCCACCGCGCCAGCACCAATGACCACGACGTCGGCGCTTTCAGACACGGACTTTACTGCGGAGTTCTGCGGACTCGCCGCGACCTCCGGAGCGATCGAACGCAACCGCCAGGTACGCCTCCATGGAGGTCTGCAGCCGATCTTCCCAGCGCACATTCAAGGCATCGAGAACCGCAAGGGTTCGCGGGCTGAGGCCGCCTTTTAGGCGGCAAGCCGCGCTCTCGAAGATACGTCTCCTGAACTCGGCAGAGTCCGCATGCGGGTCTGCATGGTTATCAGCGCTGACGTGGAAACGTACGCCGGTGGCAAGCGCCATGACCAGTTCCAGGCCCTGCACCGGCGTCTCTACCCTCTCAAAGCGCCGCTGCTGGACAGGCGAACGGGGTGGCGGCTGATACCAGTAGCCATAGTCGAGGCGGTTCCGTCGCCGGGAACCGGCCAGGCACCAGTGTGCCAGCTCGTGCAGCGCGCTCTGGGCGTAGTCCCTGGTATAGCGGATCACAGCGGGCCTGTGACCCTCGGCGGGCAGATACAGGGGCTCCAGCCCGCCGCCGATCAGAACGGTTCTATGCGACCGCAAGAATGCGGCATTGAACCTTCGGGCAATCTCGTCATCTCGCATCGGATAGCGCATCGCATAGCGCATCAGCGGTCCTCGACGCATTCCAGACGACGCAGCATCTCCAGATACCCGTGTGAGAGATAGGGCTCGCCTGCGAGCAGATGCTGCAGATAGCTGCGCGGCGGTTTGAGACCGGCTCTACGCACCGCCGGGTTGGCGAAATAGGTCCAGGTCGTGATGCTGCCGGAGCCAGCAACGACTTGAACTACCTCACGACTGTAGTTCACCGGCGCGCTTTCGAACGGGTCCATCTTGAGGATTTCCTCAGAGGATGTCAGCCAGTAGAGCACGCCCTCGACGACGCTGTCGGGGGCGTAAACCAGATTCGCATGCCCCACGTCGGGATGCCTGGCAGACGTTTTGTCGAACTGCAGACGGAATCCGGCAAGTCGCGCGCCTTCCGCACGTTCCACCAGCAGGCCGCGCGCCCGAACCCGGGCAGGATTCATGTTGGAACCGTAGGCGAAATAGCGTTGTACCAAGAAGTTTGCTCCAGGGCTCGGGTACGGCCGAACTCAGCCCTTGCGTATCCAGTATTCCAGGTGATCTTCCCGCTCACACGACGACAGGAGCTCGTGACCCATGAAACGGCAGAAATTGATGAAGTCGCGATCCGTGGACGGGTCGGTGGCGACGACGTGCAACACTTCTCCAGAGGCCATCTCTCGAACCCTGTTGCGCACGATCATCAGCGGCTCGGGGCATATGAGTCCGGTCGCGTCTATTTCGGCATCTGCTTGGATTGGTGTGTCAGTCATCGCGCGCTCGGATACTAGCCAAAAGACCCCGGCATCGCCACCGGCAGATCGGACAACCCGCTGGCCTGGGACGCTTACGGGACCTGGGGCTGCGCCCGCGCTGCGCCCGCGCTGCGCCCGCACCGAATCTTGACTTGCCGCATATCCGCCACCAAACTCGAACACTTGCGGACTTTTGTGGTCCAATCCGCTGGCGCAAGCAGTTTAACAGTCGCCCGAAGTTTGGGTTATCGACCATGCAAACGACCGCAACCTCGGTTACCGGAAAACCTGAATCTACCTTGTCCTCAGCCCTGACCATCTTTCTGGTGAGCCTGTTGCTGTTTGCAGCAGCCAGGTCCACCGCCGAAACCCCTATTGAGGAGATGCTCAATGAGATCGCCGACCCGTTATCTCAGATCGAGCGGCAGATCGAAACACAGGAATACGCCTTCGCCATAGCATGGCTCGGAAGGTACATCCGGGAAATTGAGTCTTCGCAGAATCATTTCAACCCGGAACTCATACGCCCCATGACCCTCCTCGGAGACGCGCTCATGGGTCAGGGCGACTACGCCAGAGCCCTGGAGCAGTATCAGCGGGCGGTGCATCTCAGCCGTGTCAACGAGGGCCTGAACGCCCCCGGGCAGGTGGCCATCGTTTATCGAGAAGCAGACGCCTACAGACGCCTGGGAGACTATGAACTGGCAAACGCGCGGGAGGAATATGCCTACCATGTGCTCAGGCGCGGCTATGACCCGACCGATGAGGCATTGCTGCCCGGCATGCTCCACCTGGCGCGCTGGTACGAGGCAACCGGGAACCCATTCTCAGCGCGGGCCGTGTACGAGGACGCATTTCGGGTCGTCGTGGCGAACGGCAAGGACGAAACCGTTGCCGCCATTCCCATTCTGCAGGGCATCGCGCGAACCTACCGTATTGAGCGTTTCCCTCCGTACTACGCAGCGGCGGCTGCAACCGCGGATCTGACATCTGCTGCGTTCGATCAACCAGTCGCAGTGAACAACTTCCCGGCCGGGGAACGGGCCCTGCAGCGCATCGTGCAGATTTGGCAGAGTCAGGACGAAGCGCAGCCCGTCGCGGTGGCAGAATCGGTACTTGACCTGGCTGACTGGTACACGCTGTTCGACAAGACCAGCCGGGCGGAAACGCTCTACGAGCACGCCTACGGGCTGATGACCGAGATCACCGATTTTGACACCGTAAGCTACTTCGCCGAGCCGAAACTGCTGTATTTTCCCTCCCCAGGCAACCCGAAGCCGCCACCTTTGAACTATCGCGGCGAGGCCACGTCGGGCTATGTGGAAGTTTCCTATCAGGTGACGAACACGGGGTACGTTCGCAACATGGAGACCATCGCGTCGGAACCCGAGGGCATGATGGATTTCCGGGTACGCAAAAGCTTGAGGCTGGCACGTTTCCGGCCGATGCTCATCGACGGCGTTCCCGTCGACCGGGAGTCGCACACTTACCGCCATGAGTTCACGTACTACCCAAAGGTCCAAGATGCGCAGGAATCGCCGTCCGACGCCAGCTGAACCTTGGAAAGGGGGTCAGCTAAAAGTTAACTGCGCCGCGGCCCATCGGTCAGCGGAGGTTCAGGGAAGCGGCAGTATGCTGGGGTCGGACGAACCCGGAACTATCATTCAGGCAGAATTTGTCATGACCACCATGAAGACGAAGCAGCGAAGAGACAAATCGGCGGTAGCGATGCCTCGGATTCCTCGGCAACCAGGCAGCGCCTCCACGCTCGCCCTCCTCCTGGGCACCGCAGTTTTTGCCCTGCTTGGCAGCCTCTCAGGCTGTTCGAGCACCAGTCAATCCAGCCCGCCGAGCCAGCCCTCGTCCTCGCCCCCGAGCATGCCTAGCCCACCGAGCAGTGGTCCTCCGCCGAGCCAACCCTCGGGATCACCGCCCAGCCAGCCATCCAGCTCACCGCCAGGCCAACCGCCCGAAGGCCAGCAGCAAAAGGGGCAGCAGCCCCCGGAAGGCGCCAGCGGCGGCGGCGAACCTTCCAGCTACGAATTACCGGATCTCGGCGGGCCGCCAGGCGGGGGGCCTGAAACTCCGCCACCCGGCGAGGCCCAACCGGGCGCTGAATCCGGCGGCAGCGAATCGGATCAAGGATGGGAAGATCCGCAGTCGGGCGGCGCAGATGACGGCTGGCAAACCAGCAATCAGTTTCCAGGCGCAGAACCAGCCGACATCCCGCCGATGCCATCGGAGCGTGGCGCCGGTAGTGCCGGGGAAGAAGGTGAAACCACCGCCGGCGGCAGCGTCGAGGAAGGTGAACCCGGTGGAGACGGCGGTGCCGGCGGTGACGGCGCGCTGGACGACGCTCTCAAAGACTTCGACGGCGAGATACTGGCGGAACGGGAGGTAATCCGGGCGCGGGCGAACGAGACAGCGGGCAATGCGGGTGAAGCCGTATCCCTGCCCGAATCGGGCGGAACCAGCAGCAATCAGGGCGGTGGAGGTGGAGATATCCCGGGCATGCCGCCAGGCGGCGCCACTGGCGACGCCCGCGAAGGTGGGGCCGGTGTTCCGAGCGTTCGTGGCCGGCCACCGCCACCCGGACCGAGCGTCGCCGGCAACAGCCCCCCTGACGACATTCCGGACGCGAAGGATGACGACATCATTGCCCGTCAGCTGCGGGAGGCCGCCATGCAGGAAACCGATCCCGAACTGAAGGAGAAACTGTGGGACGAATATCGCCGCTACAAGGGAATTTGAGTCTATGAGCTCTAGAGTCCTTTTGTTCTTCGCGTCAGCGATATGGCTCCTGGCTGGCTGCGTGACCCACGAAGTCAGAACGGTAGACATGACCCCACCGGCGGTCATGGAGGTTGCGCAGCCTGAGGACGAGCTGCTGGACGTCGGCATTGCCATATTCGATCCCAACGTACCGGAAAGCTACGACGAGCAGGTTGCGCAGCTCATTCAGCCAGACGTGCGCAGAGCGGAGGCCAACTACATTCCCTACTTCGCAAAGAACCTGCTCCAGAGCACGGGAAACTGGGGTGCTGTGCGTGTTATTCCACGGCGGACCCACGCCGTCGATGTGGTGGTGTCCGGCAAGATTTTGCATTCCGATGGAGAAAGCCTGGAAATCCAGGCAAGCGTGAACGACGCTACCGGACGCACCTGGTTCTCCAAGTCCTACGAGTCGCTTGCCAGCAAATACGCTTATGATCCGACCGTGCCGGCCGACGTCGATCCGTTTCAAAGCATCTACAAGGATCTGGCCAACGACATGCTGGATTACCGCAAGAGTCTCTCCCGGGAACAGGTTCTGGAGATTCGCACCACGGCCGAGATGAAGTTCGCCCAGGAGTTCGCGCCGGACGCGTTTGCCGACTATCTGGTCAGCTCGGAAGACGGCGAGGCCGAAATCCGACGCCTGCCCGCGCAAAACGACCCCAACCTCGCGCGCGTCCGTAAAGTCAGAGAGCGGGAATACCTTTTCATCGACACCCTGGACGAATACTACGAAGGCTTCCACCGCAGCATGTATCCGCCATACCAGAGTTGGCGCAAAGCGACCTATGAAGAGGCCATCACCTACAAGCAGCTTCGTGAGCAGGCCAGATCCCGACTGATTGGCGGTACCGTTGCCATCGTCGGCGGCGTGGCTGCCATGGCGGAGAGCAGCGATTCGACGGTGGACACGGGTGCCCTGGTGAGCATTATCGGCGGCGCGGTTACGCTGAAGAGTGCCATAGCCAAGCGGGCCGAGGCAGAAATTCAGGCTGAAATGCTGCAGGAAGTCGGTATCGCCGCGGAAGCCGAGATCATGCCGCACACGATAGAGCTGGAGAACCAGGTCATCAGACTGCAGGGTACGGTGGACGAGCAGTACGACGAGCTGCGGCTGATACTGCGCGATCTCTACTTCGCTGATCTCGGCCTGCCGGTCCCGGAGCCCCCAGATCCTGAGACGCAATGAGCGACGACTTCAGCAGCATCAAACCCAGGCCGGTCGCGCTGAGCCACACGACAGCCGAGCGCGAAGCCGAACCCGTCAGCCACAAGTCGCAGGTGACCTGGATTCTGGCTGGCCTGCTGAGTGCCGGACTGCTGATCGGCGTCTTCTTCGTGCTGCCACAGTGGCTCACCGACACCGCCGGCGATGGTTCCGACCCAGACATGACCAGCGCGGACACTCAAGGCCTTCGACAAACGGAGTCTCCAATTGGTAGCCGGGAGCCCGCGGTCGCGGCCGAGACTCAGGATGATCAGCTACCCCCTTACCAGGCGCTTTTGCGGGAACAGGCCAGAAGCCAGGCCCAGGCAGAGCTGGCTCGCTTCGTCGAGCTGCAGCTCAAGCTGGAATCCGAGATGACGGTGGGCGCCTGGGGTACCGAGGCGTACGACGCCGCCAAAGATCTGGCGGCCGCCGGCGACGAAGCCTTCGTCAAAGAAGCCTTCGAAATGTCCCTACAGCAGTACCAGGCCGCCTCGGAGGCCCTGGCGCTATTGATCGAGCGAGGCCACGATCTGCTGGAAGAATCCCTTGCAGACGGCGAGTCAGCCCTGGCTGCCAGAGATCAGCGCGCCGCCAACGAGGCGTTCACTCTGGCAGCGGCCATCGCCCCCGATGATCCCAGGGTTGCAGCGGGATTGACCCGGGCAGCGGCGCTTCCCGCAGTGGGCGACATGATGCGTGAGGCCCGCAACCTCGAGCTTGCCGAGCAGTGGCAGGCAGCCCTGGACCTGTATCAGGAAGTGGCCACGCTGGATCCCGAAACCCTTGGCTTGGACGAAGCCGTGGCCCGCACCAGCGAGGGCGCCAGGCAGGCTCGTATCCAGGCGCAGCTGTCCCGGGGTTTCGCCCAGCTCGATGCCGGCGCTTTCGAAGCGGCCAGGAAAGCGTTCCGTGCAGCTCTGCAGCTGGCCCCGGGAGATCCTGTGGCAACGGGCGGGCTTGAGCAGGTGGATAAGGCCGCCGCCGTTGCCAGGCTCAACGATCTGAAACGCCGCGCCCAGGCCGCGGCCGACGCGGAGCGATGGAAGGAGGCGGAATCCCTTTATGGCGAGGTGCTGGCCACAGATGCCAACATTCAGTTCGCCATCAGCGGACGCGCGCAGGCGCGTGATCAGCAACGGCTGGGTAGCGCCCTCGCCCGCATCATCCAGAGCCCCGACAAGCTTTCCTCCGAAAAGCTCTACCGCGAGGCCCAGGGGGTACTGGAAAAAGCCGAACAGCTTGCCCCAAGGGGCCCCCAACTCTCAGCGCAGATCGTCAACGTGCAGGAAATTCTCCGCACCTACGCTACCCCCGTAACTGTCACGCTGCGATCTGACGAGCGCACCCGGATTACCCTGTCCACGGTCGGCGAGCTGGGACGATTCTCCGAGAAGCAGTTGCAGCTTAGACCCGGCGCCTATACGGTCATCGGCAGCCGGGACGGCTGTCGCGACGTGCGGGAGAAGATTCTGGTAAGACCCAACATGCTGCCAGTAGATATCCGCTGCGTTGAGACGCTGTAGCTGTGACCGAAGATCATCCGAGCAGCTCTGCTTCCGGGGTAGACGAAGCCATCATCCGGCCGGTCAGTTACCAGGCTGCTCCAGAAATCCAAACATCCCGGCTGCCGCTGAGCCCGCTGCAGATCGGCCTGCTGGCAGCGGTTCTCATGATCACCGGTGTGCTGTGGTTTCTATTTACGGCCAAATCAGTGCGCCTGGAATTTGCGCCCGCCGCCGAAAATCTGACCGTATCGGGCGGGATGAAATTCGCCTTGGGCGAGATCTGGTTGCTGCGCAAAGGCGAGTATCAACTTCAGGCTATGGCGACCGGGTACTATCCACTGAATGAACCGCTCGCCGTCAGCGACGACCGCAATCAGACCCACCGCTACGAGTTCCAAAAGCTTCCCGGCCTGGTGACTTTCGAGACGGCGCCTCCGGGCGCGTGGGTCAGCGTCAACGGGATACAGCAGAGTGCTATGACCCCGACGGAACCGTTGGAGGTCGAAGCGGGTCCCGCAGAGGTGACTTTCCAGCTGGATCGCTATCAGCCCCTGCGCCTGACTGCAGATATTGAAGGCAGGCGACAACCCCAGACCGTCAAAGGGAGCCTGAAACCCAATTGGGCAGACGTGACCGTTACGAGCTCACCCGCCGGAGCCAGTATCTTCATTGATGACGAACCAACGGATAAACTCACCCCAGCCGTGGTGGAAGTGATGGCGGGCGAGCACGAAATACGGCTCAAGGCGCCGGGTCACAAGAGTCACCGACAGCGCGTTCTGGTTGCCGCCGAGGAAACGCGGATCCTGCCCGAAGTTCGGCTGCAGCTGGCAGACAGCCTGCTGACGATACGGACACAACCGGCCGGCGCCGGAGTTACCTTGAACGGCCGTTTTCAGGGCGAAGCACCTGTCGAGATCGCCGTCAGATCTGGTGAGCGCTATCGTCTGCAGGCGTTCAGAGCCGGGTACGCGCCTGCAGAGGCATCCGTGCAACTGGAGTCCGGCAGCGAACGCACGCTCACTTTGAAACTGACCCGGCTGACCGGCACCCTGGTGGTGAAAAGCGACCCCTCGGAGGCCGAGCTGATCATCAACGGCAAGACCATGGGCAAAGCCAACCAGACGCTTAACCTGCCGACCGAATCCCAGCGCGTTGAGATCAAGCTGGCCGGCTACGCCGGTTACAGCACCAAGATCACCCCCAAAGAAGGCATCACCCAGGAAATCAAAGTACGCCTGCTGACGCTGGAGGAAGCCAGGCTTGCCGCGCTGCAGCCGCAAATTAACTCGCCTCAGGGCCAGGAACTGGTGCTTCTGCAGCCGGAACCCTTCACCATGGGCGCCTCCAGGCGGCAGCCCGGCCGACGGGGCAACGAGACGCTGCGCGAAGTCAACATGTCGCGGCTGTTCTATCTGGCCCGCAAAGAGGTGTCCAACGCAGAGTTCCGAAAATTTCAGGCGGACCATGACTCCGGCAGCTTCGAGGAGCACGGCTTGAACGACGACGATGCCCCCGTGGTGAACGTGAGCTGGGCGCAGGCGGCCCTTTACTGCAACTGGCTGTCGAGCCAGGAAGGCCTGCCGGCCTTCTACCGGGAATCTGCCGGCAGCATCACCGGGTTCAATGAGGCTGCCACCGGCTACCGACTGCCGACCGAAGCGGAGTGGGCCTGGAGTGCCAGGCAGGTGGAAAACGCCGAAGGAGAACTGCGATTTCCCTGGGGCGCGAACCTTCCACCGCCGGACCGCCATGGGAACTACGCAGACCGATCGGCCTCCAACATGGTGGGACGGATCATCTTCGGCTACAACGACAATCACATCGTTTCAGCGCCGAGCGGCACGTTTCCACCGAACGCCCGGGGCCTTTACGATCTGGCGGGTAACGTGGCGGAATGGACCAACGACTTCTACGAGATCCCCGCCGTGGATGCCGTCACTAACCCGCTGGGGCCAAAGGAAGGGGAGTTCCATGTGATCAGAGGTTCCAGCTGGATGCACGGCACCATCACCGAGTTGCGGCTGTCGTTCCGGGACTACGGAATCGATGGGCGACAGGACGTCGGATTCAGAATCGCACGCTTTGCGGAGGCGCAATGACGGGTTACACGATTAGGTGGCTGCGATTCGCCGGTGTCAGCGCGACGCTGGTCATCTGGGGCGCATCGGCGGCGCCCGGCTGGACCGCGGAACAGCCCGCCCAAGCCGGCACCGAAATTGCTGCAGAGGTTCCAGGCATAGAAACTGCCGAATCCGCCAAAGGCAGTCCCGAGGGCGAGGCTGCAACCCCGGCAGAGCGCAAGACCAGCGGCGCAAAGCAGGGAGATCCCTCGCCGGAGATCTTCGTACCTACGGAAGAGGTCTCCGAAGACTTCGCCGTTTCCTTCCCCGTCGACATCTGAGCACTGGTTATGAAGCGACAGATTCCATTTGAGCTGATTTACCAGACGGCAGCGCTGGTTGCAGCGCTGATCCTCGTGCACCTGGTCTACATCACGGTAGTCCGTCCCAACGCCGACGCCATTCTGGAGGAACAGGCAGCCCTCGCCGCCGCCGGTGAGCCCTACGTGCAGGACCGGTCTCTGTATGTGGTGCTGCGCGACTACGAGCAGGAATCCTGCTTCGTGCTCATGATCTGGGCTCTCGCGATCATGGGATTCAAGGCGCGGCTCTCCCTGAGGGAGCGCAGCCTGCTCCAGCAGGACGTGGTGCAGGTCAGCGAGGGCATGAGCGTACTGCCGGAAGACACCCGGGAATACGCCAGGGCCATACAAGCGCTGCCTGAAGATGCCCAGAACTTCCTGCTGCCGCGCGCATTGATGGCCGCGCTGCAGCGATTCGCATCCACCCGCAACGTGCAGGACGCCTCCGAAGCGGTTAAAAACGTCTGCGAATCGGAATCAGACCGTCTGGACAGCGAGCTGTCCATGGTCCGCTACATTGCCTGGGCCATACCTTCCATTGGGTTTATCGGCACGGTGCGAGGCATTGGCGAAGCACTGGGTCAGGCCTATCGCGCCGTTGAAGGCGACATCTCCGGCGTCACCACCAGCCTGGGTGTGGCCTTCAATTCGACCTTCACCGCCCTCGTCATCAGCATCATTCTCATGTTTTTCATGCACAACCTGCAGCTGATTCAGGAAAGACTGGTTCTGGATGTGCAGACCTATTCCGATCAGCGGCTGCTGCGCCATCTGCAGGTCCGCAACGCGTGACGACCGTACTCGAACTCAACGACGCAGAGCTGACCCTCTACCACGACCAGCGCATTGCCCTGCGCTCGCCCGGGATCGCCGTGCTTCTGGACAATGCGACCCATTTTGGCGAGACCGCTCTGCATCTCTCGCGCACACATCCGCGGCAGACCAACGCCCAGTATTTCACGCGCCTGTCAGCTGAACCGCTCCCCTACGCCACGCGACGGGTGAGAAACCACGCCGATCTCGTTTACCTGCATCTGCGCGAGTTGGCACCGCTGATCGAAGGAGAGCTGCTGCTGGCGGTTCCCGCCATCCTCACGCCGGCGCAGCTCGGCGTGCTGCTCGGCATACTTCAAGAGCTGGACATACGCGTCTCCGGTTTCGTCGATTCCGCGGTTGCGGCTACTGCCGGCGCGAAAGCGCCAGGCACCGCCTGCCACGTCGACGTAATGATGCAGCGCGCGGTCATTACGACCCTTGGTTTCGGCGACGAGGTCAGCCGCACTGGCAGCCAGGAAGTCGCCGACTGCGGTCTCGCCCGGCTGCTGGAAGACTGGGTCAACGTGACGGCCGATCGATTCGTCCAGGAAACCCGCTACGACCCGCTGCACGCGGCGGCATCGGAGCAGCAACTGTTCAATCAGCTGCATGGTTGGATCGAAGACCACCCCGAGCAAACGGAATTGGCGCTGGAAATCCACCAGGGAGATCAGACGCGCCGCGTCGAGCTCAGTCGCAGCCTGCTGGCGCAGAAGGCGGCGCAGCGGTTTAACCAGTTGCTAGACGCAATTCCCGAGGACTGCCCGGTCTTCCTCAGCGCGCGCGCCGCACGACTGCCAGGGCTGCAGCAAACGATGACCCAGCAGCTCCGTTTGCTCCAGGTGCTGCCAGCCGAAGCGCCGGCGCTGGGATGTCTGAACAACCTGCCGGAAATCCTGCGCGGCGAAGGAGACCTCAGACTGATCACGCGGCTGCCGCACAGAGTTGCCGAGGTACTATCGGAGCAGAGGCCACAGATCAGACCTCTGACCCCCACCCACGCACTCTGTCAAGATCGCGCCGTTGATCTGCTCTCCCCTCGCCTGCCGTTTCGGACGAACATTCAAGGCGACGCTGCGCTGCTACTTGCGGACGACGGACTGACCCTGAACGGGCAGAGCCTGGACCGTGACACGGCGCTGCATGCCGGCGACCGGGTCGGTCGGGGGGAAGACGAATACCTGATTATTCACGTCGAGGAATGATAGTTGGCTAGGCGCGCAGTCAACGTCTTCTCGCTGTCATTTCTGGACGTGATGTCGTGCGGTTTCGGCGCGGTAATACTTATTTTCCTGATCATCAACCACGCTACGGAAGAGGAAGAAAAGACGATCAACAAAGATCGATTGTCGGAGGTGCGGCTGCTGGATTATCAGGTGCAGAACGGTGAGCGTGATCTGTTCGAGCTCCTCGAGCGCATGGACTTGCTGTCCCAGCGTATCTCCGAATCCGACAGCAAGCTGGTCAGCTCCCGAAAACTGCTCGACGACCGCCGCGAAGATTTTGAGACCCTCAATGCCGAATCCATTGCCCAGGAAGAAAGTCTCAAAGCGCTGAAAAGCGACGTTGACTCCCGCGAGGAGGAACTCGAGCGTCTGCGTGCCCTGGAAGAGGCCAACGACGGTTCGCGCGTCCGGAGTTTCACCGGAGAAGGCGATCGCCAGTACCTGACCGGACTGAAGGTAGGCGGAAAGAACATTCTCATCGCCGTGGACACCTCCGCAAGCATGCTGGACGACTCCATTGTCAACGTTATCCGGCGCCGGAACATGAATGACGAGCGGCGGCGGATGGCGCCCAAGTGGCAGCGGGCCGTGCGAACAGTGGAATGGCTGTCCGCACAGTTGCCCCTGGATGCCAGCTTTCAAGTCTATGGTTTCAACGTCGAAGCAGCGTCCCTGCTGCCGGACCAGAACGGCGAGTGGGTCCCGCTGTCCGAGGGGCGGGAGCTGGACAGCGCGCTAAACGCGCTGCGCGGAACGGTCCCCGAGGGCGGCACCAGCCTGGCGAATCTGGTCACGGCCGTCAGCGAGCTCCAGCCACCGCCGGACAACGTCTATCTGATCGTCGATTCGCTGCCGACCCGCGGCGCCCGAGAACCTCGCGGCGCAACGGTGACGGGCAGAGAAAGGCTGGAGCTGTTCAGCCAGGCAGTCAGTCAGTTGCCCAGACAGATTCCCGTCAACGTCATCATGTTTCCCATGGAAGGCGATCCGATGGCTTCCGCCGCCTTCTGGAACCTGGCCCGGGCATCGGGGGGATCTTTCCTGTCACCCTCCAGAGACTGGCCGTGAGGTTCCCTGGATGACCCGCAAGAAACGCCGCGGCATCGAGGAATTCAGCGTCAGCTTTCTGGACGTGATCTGCTGCGGTTTCGGCGCGATCATTCTACTGCTACTGATCACGAAGACGGTCGAGCCAGTCCTGCTGGAAAAATCAAAAATCAATCTGGACGGCAAGATTGCGGAGCGGGAACAGGCACTTTACGAGATTCGTGGCCAGATCAAAGATCTCAATCGACAGGTAGAGGTCGCGCAAGATCAGCTGGACGACAACCTGCTGCTGCTGGCGGCGCTGGAGCGAGAACTGTCTGAAATTCTCGGGGCCTTCTCGACTACCGTGGAACGCAGCGAAGAAAATCAGTCGGCTTCCGCCCAGCTGGCTGCGGCCAAACAAACTCTGACGGACGAGATGCAGCGCCTGCTGGGCGTCGACTTCCGTCGCAAGACCGAGCTGGTAGGCGGCATCGCCGTGGACAGCGAGTACATCATCTTCGTCATAGACACCTCTGGAAGCATGTTCAATGCGGCCTGGAGCCAGGTCCTGCGCAAGGTGGAAGAAACGCTCGCCATCTACCCGCGGGTGAAGGGCATTCAGGTGATGAACGACATGGGTGACTACATGTTTTCGAACTACGCGGGAGAGTGGATCCCGGACTCCCCCGCCCGCCGGCAGGCCATCATGAAGCGCCTTCAGAATTGGAATCCCTTCAGCAACTCCAGCCCCGTAGAAGGCATCCAGGCCGCAATCAGCACCTTTTACTCGCCCGATAAACGCATCAGCATCTACGTCTTTGGCGACGACTTCACCGGACGTTCTATCGAGTCGGTGGTGGACGAGGTAGACCGGGTCAATCGCGCGGACGAATCCGGCCGCCGCCTGGTGCGCATCAATGCCGTTGGCTTCCCCGTTTACCTGGACCGACCCTCGGGGCGTGTCTATCGGTTCGCCGCGCTCATGCGCGAGCTCGCCTATCGCAATGATGGAACTTTTGTAGGTCTTTCGGAATTTGAGTAGGCTTCGATGGTCAAAGCGTCAATGTCAGGGGCCGTTTCTTCGATGCTGAATTGCCGAGCCAGCAGTCTGGTGCTCGTGCTCGTGCTGGCAGCCCTCGGAGGATGCGGCGGAGCCAGCGTTTCCGTACCCGGACTCTTTCCGGTGCCGCTGGTAGACCGAATTCCATTGCCGATGGGTCTGCACCTCGATGAATCTTTGACCGGCTACGTCCACGCGGAAGAACTGGAGGAACAGGGCGAATGGGAGATCGATCTGGGCAGCGCTCAGACACAGATGTTCCAGAACCTGCTGAGCGGCATGTTCGACAGCGTCTATCCGGTGGCGAACCCGGCAGAGCCGGGTGGGGAGGTCGCCGGCGTGCTGGTGCCGAACATTTCGGAGGTGCAGTTCTCCACCCCGCTGCAGACTAGAAGCGATTACTTCGAAGTATGGGTCCGGTACCGCTTTCAGCTCTACGGGCGGGACGGCGAGCTGTTGGGCGAATGGCCGTTAACCGCGTACGGTAAGGCGGACGAGGACAATTATGGCATGCAGAGCCGCGAGCCCGCGCTGCAGGCCGCCGCTGTCGCAGCCTGTCGGGACGCCATGGCATTCTTTACCGTACAATTCCGGACGATACCCGAGGTTCGCCAATGGCTCTTGACCGAGGCAGGAGGACCAAGCCGATGATCAGATGGCACCAGCAAGCGCTGGCGACCGGCTGCCTGCTTAACCTCATGCTCGCAGGCGGATGCGTCACCTCGACCGTTCAGCAGGTGCGGGAATCCGCAACCGGCATGAACGAGACCGAATCCGTGGTGGTACTCAGCCGCAAGACCAGACCATCGCAGGAGGAAACGGAAGCCGATTTCGTCAACTGCATCAGCAAGAGCATGAGAGGCGGCAAGCAGCGGGTCAATGTAGTCGGCGAGCAGGCGTTCAGAGACGCGCTATTTCCGTGGTTCGAGCCCCGTACGGCACCCGTGAACGCGTCGGATTTGCCGGAGTTGATCTCTCAGCCGGAGCTGGCGGAACGGCTGGCATCGCTGGGTTTGCGGTACCTCATCTGGATAGAGGGGGACACCGATCGAACAGATTCATCGGGCTCTCTGACCTGCAGCGTGACCGCAACCGGTGCCGGCTGCTTCGGTTTTCTGACCTGGGAAATGGATTCCGGCTACGAAGCCCAGGTGTGGGACGTTCGCTCTGGCAACCTTGCGGGACGGGTCAGTTCCGAAGCCGTCGGCACCAGCTACATGCCCGCGGTGGTCGTGCCGCTGCCGTTCATCGCGCCGGTCCGCTCCTCCGCCTGTTCCAGCCTGGCGCAACAGTTAAAGTCTTTTGTCCTGAATGAGGGCTAAGCACCTAAATTAGCGAGACTTTCCCTTCTTCTTTGGTCGAATGTCGACCACCTCTCCAGCAAAATATTCCGGTTCGGCCGCATACCATTCCTGCAGGTTAACGTCGTGCAGCTTGGAACACTGATCGGCTAGTTCGTAGAAGGTAGGACGACCAGGGTCGGTAATGATTACCCGTTTGACGCCGGCTTTCATGGCCCGGTTCACCAGCGATTTGAGCGGTTTCACCATGCTGTCCCAGAAGCAGACATCCGAACCCACGATCACATCGAACTGGGACAGATCCTTTACCGTCAGCTTTTCGAACTTCTGCGGCAACGGCGTTACTTCCACGTTGTTGAGGGCGGCCAACACCTCGAGAAACGGGAACACCTCCTTGTCGATATCCAGCGCGGTCACCTTCGCCTTGAACTGACTGGCGCAGAACACCGAACCGGGTCCCCACCCGCAGCCAATTTCCAGCACGCGTGACTTCTTGCTCATCGGCTCGTGCTGGAGGTAGTCCATGAGCAGAAAGCTGGCGCTCCAGGTTTTGTGGCCATGAACCGAGGGCTGGTAGGCTTTTCTCAGTCGCCGTATCAGCCTGTGCTTGGATTCCAGCAGGTACGTACCGTAGGCCTGATAGATGTGGGGTTCGGGCAGACGTTCCAGCTTGGGCATGAGTCAATAACACCGCGATTGAGCAAAGCGGCGCAGTTTATAGCTTCGAATGCCAGGCGTCAGCCCGGATGGCGGTTGAGTAAATGCCCGGGCAATACCCGACTGTTTTACTCTGGTATTGACACACCCTCACAGTTACAATTCCTCAACACGAATAACGAGTAGCAAACCTGTGGCTGAAACCTCAGTCGAGCACCTTATAAAAGGCGAATACAGCGCTGGCTTCGTGACGGATATCGAGTCGGATACGCTGCCGCCAGGCCTGGACGAAGCCGTTGTCCGCTTCATCTCCGCAAAGAAGGAAGAGCCGGATTGGCTGACCGAATGGCGTCTGGAGGCGTTTGCCGGCTGGCAGTCCATGGCGTCGCCCAAATGGGCACACGTGCACTTTCCCGAGGTAGATTTCCAGGCCATTTCCTACTACTCGGCACCACGTGATCAGGCGGACGGTCCGCAATCTCTCGAAGAAGTAGACCCGGAACTGCTGCGTACCTACGAGAAGCTGGGCATCCCACTCCACGAGCAGGAGATTCTCGCGGGCGTGGTTAAGCCTTCGGCGGACCCGTCAGCCGCGCTTTCAGCCGATCCGCCGAGCGGCTCCGGGAATCGCCCCCAGGTTGCCGTAGATGCCGTGTTCGACAGCGTCTCCATCGCAACGACCTTCAAATCGAAACTGGCCGAAGCCGGCGTCATCTTCTGCTCGATCTCCGAGGCGGTTCGCGAGCACCCGCACCTGATCCGAAAGTACCTGGGCAGTGTGGTTCCCCGCACCGATAACTTCTACGCTGCGCTAAATTCCGCCGTCTTCAGCGACGGCTCCTTCGTCTACATTCCGGAAGGCGTGCGGTGCCCCATGGAGCTGTCCACCTACTTCCGCATCAATGCCCAGAACACGGGACAGTTCGAGCGGACGCTCATCATCGCCGAGAAAGGCGCATACGTGAGCTACCTGGAAGGCTGCACCGCACCGATGCGCGACGAGAACCAACTGCACGCGGCGGTCGTCGAGCTGATCGCCATGGAAGATGCAGAGATCAAATACTCCACGGTGCAGAACTGGTATCCGGGAGACAAAGACGGCAAGGGTGGCATCTACAACTTCGTCACCAAGCGCGGCGCCTGCCTCGGAGACCGGTCTAAAATTTCCTGGACTCAGGTCGAGACCGGGTCCGCCATCACCTGGAAATACCCCAGCGTGGTGCTGCGTGGCAACGACAGTATTGGCGAATTCTACTCAGTGGCGCTTACCAACAACTTTCAGCAGGCGGACACCGGCACCAAGATGATTCACATCGGCCGCAACACGAAGAGCACGATCGTCGCCAAAGGCATCAGCGCCGGCCGCAGCCAGAGCAGCTACCGGGGTCTGGTGCGAACCTCGCCTACCGCAGCGGGCGCCCGCAACTACACCCAGTGCGATTCGCTGCTTATCGGCGATGGTTGCGGGGCGCATACGTTTCCCTACATCGAGAACCGCAACGCCACGGCTATCATCGAGCACGAAGCAACGACATCCAAGGTCAGTGACGAGCAGCTGTTCCTCTGCCAGCAGCGCGGCATAGATACGGAGAAAGCGGTCAGCATGATCGTCAACGGCTTCTGCAAAGACGTATTCCGGGAGCTGCCCATGGAGTTTGCCGTCGAGGCGGGCAAGCTGCTGGAAGTTAGCCTGGAAGGGGCGGTCGGATGAACCTGATTGAAATCAGCAACCTACACGTTCATGTTGAGGGGAAATCTATACTTAATGGTTTGGATTTAACCCTGCGGGCAGGGGAAGTTCACGCCATCATGGGGCCAAATGGGTCCGGCAAGAGCACGCTGGCAAACGTCCTCGCGGGACGACCAGGATACGAAATCGTCGACGGCTCTGTCGCCTTCCTGGGCCAGGATCTCACAGCCCTGGAACCGGACGCTAGAGCCCACCTGGGTCTGTTTCTGGCCTTTCAATACCCGGTCGAAATCCCCGGCGTCAGCAACATGGAGTTTCTCAAAGCATCGCTCGACAGCCTGCATTTGGCGCGCGGTCAGGACCCGATAGACACCGTGAGCTTCATGCGACGGGTGCGTGGAATTGCCGAGGAGTTGAAGCTCAATCCCGAGTTTCTCAAGCGCGGCGTCAACGAAGGATTCTCCGGCGGTGAAAAGAAACGCAACGAAATTCTGCAGATGCTGCTGCTGCAGCCCAGGCTGGCCGTGCTCGACGAGACTGACTCGGGACTGGACATAGATGCGCTCCAGGTTGTCGCCCAGGGCGTCAACAGTTACCGCGCTTCCGACAACGGTGTGCTGATGATTACCCACTATCAGCGGCTGCTGTCCCACATCGTGCCGGACGTGGTCCATGTTCTTGCGGCCGGCAAGATCGTCCGTTCCGGCGGCAAAGAACTGGCCCTGGAGCTTGAGGAAAAGGGTTACCGGTGGCTGACGGCATGAGCAGCCAGAGTAACCCGGACATGGACGCGCTGACCTGGTCGGCGGCGCCCCACAGAGCGTGGCTGGATACAGAAGCATTGCGCAGCCGTTTCGGCACACACCTCGAAAGTGGAAAAACCCGGGAACTCTGGAAGTACACGCCGGTAAAGGGCTTCGTCGGCGGTATGCCCGACCGCGGTGCTGCCGCCAGGTTGGACATGGTCGGTATCGATCAGCCGGGCGTCCGCGCTGTACCCTTTGCGGAGATGACCGCACTCGACACCGAGCAGGTGCGCTCGCTGCTTTCCAACCGTCTGGAAGCGGCCAATCATCTTCTTGCGGATCTTTGCCTGCTGCGGGCTCCGGGCGGTTGGCTGATCGACATCGAAGGAACCTTGGAACAGGCAATCCACATTCGCTACCTGTCCGCAGGGAGCGCACCTGTGGTGGTGGTGCTCAGGCAGGGGGCCAGCGCGGAGCTGATAGAACAAACCGCGACCACCGGCTCGCTGGCGCAGCTGCTGCTGGCCGAGGTGCAGGAAGACGCCACCCTCACCCACCACCGCCTGGCCCTGGAAGGTGACGCGCAGCACTGGGCACTGCAGCAGATACGCCTGGCCGCCAACACAAACTATCGACTTCACCAGAGCTTGCTCGGGGGCCAACGAAGGCGCAGCGAGATGCACGTCATTCTCGACGGCAGGGGCGCCGAGGCATCGCTCACCGGCGCCTATCTCGTGGAATCTGGACAGCACCTCGACCAGCAGCTGACCGTGGAACACCGGGCCGGCGACACTCTAAGCCGGCAGACCTTCCACGGCATCGGCTGTGGCAAAGGCCGCAGCATCTTCAACGGGCGGATACACATTCACCCGCACGCGGCCCGCAGCGATGCAGCGTTGTCGAATCGAAACCTGGCGCTGCACCCTGAAGCCGAAATGAACAGCAAGCCGGAACTCGAGATTTATACAGACGACGTGCGCTGTGCTCACGGCGCGACGGTAGGCCAGCTGTCCGAAGACAGTCTCTTCTACCTGGTATCACGGGGAATTTCCCCAACCGAGGCTCGCCGACTTCTGAGCCACGGCTTTCTTCGCGAGTGCCTGGACGGCCCGCTGGCTGAGACGGCTGCCGAACGATTCATGATGGCACTGGGTTGAAACAGCATTGGCTAGCCGACGGATGAACGCTAAGGAACACCTTGCAGAGATGGACATTCGCAGTGACTTTCCAATACTCGACCAGACCATCGGCGGCCAGCCGCTGGTTTATTTGGATAACGCCGCCACCACCCAGAAACCCAGGGCCGTCATAGCGGCCATCAGCAACTACTATCTGCACGACAATGCCAACGTACATCGCGGCGCCCACGCCCTGGCGGACCGTGCCACACGCGACTTCGAAGCCGCCAGAGAAAGTCTGCGAGCGCTCATCAACGCCAGAACCAGCAGCGAAGTCATCTTTACCCGTGGCACCACAGAGTCTATCAACCTGGTGGCAAACGGCCTGACACAACAGTTTAAGCCGGGTGACGAGATTTTGATCACCCTGCTGGAACACCACGCCAACATCGTTCCCTGGCAGATGCTGGCCGCTCGTACTGGTGCGGTCCTCAAGGCCTGCGAGATCACGCAATCCGGTGACATCGACATGGAAAGCTTCCGAGCCTGTCTGTCACCGCGCACCCGACTGGTCGCCGTGGGTCACGTCTCCAACGCACTGGGGACCATCAATCCAATAGCCGAGATGATCGCTCTCGCCCATGACGCCGGTGCCCTGGTGCTTATCGACGGGGCTCAGGCAATCGCCCACCTGCCCGTAAACGTGCAGGATCTGAACTGCGATTTCTACGCGTTTTCAGGGCACAAAATGTTCGGGCCCACGGGCATTGGCGTGCTCTACGGCAAGGAAACACTGCTGGACGCCATGCCGCCGTGGCAGGGCGGCGGGGAGATGATCGAGCGCGTCACCATCGAAAGCAGCACCTGGAACAGCCTCCCCTACAAATTCGAAGCCGGAACTCCCAATATGGCTGGTGCCGTGGGTCTGGGCGCTGCGGTGCGCTACATTGCCGGCCTGCCCAGAGAGGCGTTGCTGATGGCGGAAGATACGCTTGTGCAGCGTACGGTAAGTGGTCTGAAGCAGATAGCCGGCGTGCGCCTGGTCGGAGAGCCTGAGCATCGTCTGTCAGCAGTGTCCTTTCTTGTCGACAACAGCCACCCCAACGACATAGGGACCTTGCTGGATCAACAGGGTATTGCAGTGCGGACCGGGCATCATTGCACCATGCCGTTGATGGCACGTCTCGGCGTTCCCGGTACCGTTCGTGCTTCGTTCAGCCTCTATAATTCGCAGGACGACGTCGACAGCCTGCTCAGAGGCGTCGACAAGGCGTTGACCTTTCTATGAGCACAATCACCGGAGCAGCGGAAACATCATGACCGTCAGCAGCTACGATCCAAACCAGATCTCCATAACAGATCCGGCAAGAGCCCACATCCAGTCGCAGATCGCCAGTTCAGGGCATCGCTTTTTGCGCCTGGGCGTGAAAGAAAGCGGCTGCAATGGTTACATGTACACGCTGGACTACATCGACCAGCCCAGCGCTGACGACAGAGCTTTCGACGTTGGCGACGCAGTTAAGCTCTACGTGAGCGAGCAGGACTTGGCCCTGGTGCGCGGTACTGAGGTCGACTACGTCACCGAAGGTCTCAACGCAAGCCTGAAGTTCAAGAACCCCAACGCCGAAAGCCACTGCGGCTGCGGAGAAAGCTTCGCCATCAACAAGACGGCGGAATAGCTGCTTCGTCATGGAACGCCGCATCGTAACAGTGCGCAGAGACTGTCCGGCACGCCTCGTTCCCACCGGCGATCCAATCAGCATCCCGGAAGGCTCGTTCGTCACGCTAACTCAAACCCTGGGGGGGACCTACACCGTCATAGTCAACGGCAACATGGCGAGGGTAGACGGGAGCAATGCAGACGCGCTGGGATT
>JAHEEG010000218.1 GCA_024640825.1 Gammaproteobacteria bacterium | reverse complement strand
GCAAGCCACGAGTTCCGGTCATCCCGGAACCCAAGCTGGCTGGCAACCCGCAGCCCAAATACCTCCGCTGGAGTAGTGCAGAGATTCAGGGCAGGTGCTGATGCCGGCCCGAATTACCAAACGCCATCGGAGAATTTGACCATGAGTCGCAGTGAAGCCCGCGCCCAAGCCGTGTTTGAGATCACCACGGGTGAACCCATATCTCTCGCTAAACCCAAGGCCCTCGACGAGATCTGGGCGGCTGACGTTTTCACGCTGGTGAAGATGGAAGATGCCCTGTCGAAAAGCGCGTTCAAGGCGATGAAAAAAACCATGGAGACCGGCGCGCCACTATCGCCGGAGGTCGCCGACGACGTTGCAGCGGCGATGAAATCCTGGGCGCTGTCCAGGGGTGCCAACTACTTCGCCCACGTCTTCTATCCGCTGACCGGTGCGTCGGCTGAGAAGCATGACAGCTTCATCGTCACCGACCCCAGCGGCCGGGCGATCACTGAGTTCAACGGTAGTCTGCTGACCAAGGGTGAGCCCGACGGGTCCTCGTTCCCCAATGGCGGGATCCGGCAGACCAACGCTGCTCGTGGTTATACCTTCTGGGATCCCACCAGCCCGGCTTACATCCTGGAGCGTGCGAACGGCGCGACGCTGTGTATCCCATCGGTATTCGTATCCTGGACCGGCGAAGCGCTGGATAAGAAGGTGCCCCTTCTACGTTCCAACGCGGCGATGAACATCGCTGGCACGCGCTTGCTCAACCTAATGGGTGAGAAAGAAGTGGCTCCGCTGAACTCGAGCTGTGGCGCCGAGCAGGAATACTTCCTGGTTGATTCGACTTTTGCGAACCAGCGTCCTGACCTGCTGCTCGCCGGTCGCACCGTATTTGGTGCGGCGCCGGCCAAAGGCCAGGAGTTCGACGATCACTATTTCGGCGCGATCCCCGAACGCGTGCAGGCTTACATGGAAGCCGTTGAGGAAACGCTCTACCGCCTCGGTATTCCCGCCAAGACCCGTCACAATGAGGTTGCCCCTGGGCAGTTCGAAATCGCGCCCTATTTCGAGTCGGCCAACGTAGCCGCGGACCATCAGCAGATGCTGATGACCGTTCTGAAAAACACGGCCAAGAAGCATGGCTTCGTGTGCCTGCTGCACGAAAAGCCGTTCGCTGGCGTCAACGGTTCGGGCAAGCACGTCAATTGGTCGGTGGGGAATGCAACCCAGGGTAATCTGCTCGATCCCGGCGAGACTCCACACCAGAATCTGAATTTTCTGCTCTTCTGTGGCGCCGTGATCCGTGGTGTTCACCTTTATGGTCCGCTTCTGCGAGCGGTGATTGCGTCTGCTGGTAATGATCATCGCCTTGGCGCCAATGAGGCACCGCCGGCTATTCTGTCGGTCTATCTTGGCTCCGAGATCGAAGCGATCTTCGAGCAGATCAAAGAGGGGAAACTCGATGGCACCGGCGTGGCCGGGATCATGGATCTCGGGCTTTCCGAAATTATCCCGTTTGCCAAGGATGCCGGTGATCGCAACCGCACCTCGCCGTTCGCGTTCACGGGCAACCGGTTCGAGTTCCGCGCGGTAGGCTCTCAGCAATCGGTGTCGGGGCCCCTGATCGCGATGAACACGATGCTGGCGGACTCGCTGTCGTGGATTGCGGACAAGCTCGACAGCGAACTCGCTGGCGGTGCAGACAAACCTGCAGCGGTAATTGCTGTCCTCAAGGACCTGATGACCGAGCACGGTGCGGTCATTTTCGGCGGTGACGGTTATTCGGCCGAGTGGCATCGCATGGCGGTTGAGGAACGCGGCTTGAAGAACTTGCCGACCACGGCCGACGCTCTGCCATACCTGCAGGACGATTCGGTCAAGGCGCTGTTCACGCGCACCGGCGTTCTGACTGAGGTGGAGCTCAAAAGCCGCTACGAGGTCTATGCGGAGATTTACGTTTTGTCGATGGCTGTGGAGGCGAATCTGGTCGCGGACATGGCCAAGACGATCATCTACCCGGCAGCGATGAAATATCTATCGGATCTGGCCTCGGCCACCTCCGCGGCGGCCGCCCTGGGCATCACGGTGGATACAGCCACGGTATCCGCTGTCGCTGCGCACGCCGACGCCATGTTGGCTGTGGTAACCCAGCTCGGCGCGGCGAGCGCCCGACACGACTTCGAGAGTACGGAGGCGCACATGCAATTCTGTGCCGGGGAGCTACGCAGCCTGATGGACGAGGTCCGCACTCACGTGGACGCACTTGAGCTCGAAGTTGCCGACGATCAATGGCCACTACCGAAGTATCGCGAGATGCTCTTTATCAAGTAGCGAAGTCCCTGCAACGCGATGTCGTCGCCGGGCCGTGCAAGACACACGGGTCGGCGATGGCTTCTACAGAACCTGTTCTGCCACGTTGCCAGCTCCCCTCCCCCCTCCGCAGAGACTCACCTGTCGCGAGATCTGGCCTTGCGCCGCCGCGGCGCGCCCTCGCTCGCGTGCGAAAACACGTTTCTCGATCGCTGGGGTGAGCCCTTGCCGGGTGGGCCTTGAACTCGGGTGTGCCGCTGATGGTCGAGGTCCGTTGGCGGGCACCCATGTTGCCGCCTGGAAAGAGTAAGGTATGCTTTAGTTGCGTTCTCGTCTAAACACGAGAGTGAAAACAGAGGGGAGGACAGAAGGAATGGCATTCGACCACCCGGATCTCATGCCCCAGATGGTGGCCAGGCGAGCCCGCGATAACGGCGGCGGCACGGCGTTGAAGCATGTCGATGGAACCGTGTTGTCGTGGGATCAGGCCTACGGCGATTCGCTGCGTTGGGCGAGCGCTCTGGAACGCCTCGGTGCGAAGCGCGGACAACCCGTCGTTACCATCTTTGCCAATAGCTTCGACGCGTTTCGGGCGTGGCAGGGTTGCGCCTGGCTTGGCGCCATCGAATCGCCCATTAACACCAACTACAAGGGCGACTGGCTGCGGCACGTGGTGAACAACACCCAGGCCGAACTTGTCCTCGCTGAAGATAGATTTGCCGGCCCGCTGTTCGATATTGCCGATCAGTTGACGCACGTGAAGCAGGTGGTTGTCTTTGGCTCACTCGATGCGCCACCACGGGTATTGCCGTTCAACGTTCTGTCTGCTGACGAGTTTCTCGGTGACGCCGGTGCAATTGAACGGCAGGAGCCAGGCCCCTGGGATATCTCGTCGCTGATCTACACCTCGGGAACCACCGGTCGCTCGAAGGCGGTCATGGTCCCCTGGGGGCACCTGAAATCATCGCTGGAAAGCGGATTTATTCCTCACGACCGACTCGATGGGATCCGCATCTATGCACCGTACCCGGTTTTCCACATTACCGGCAAAGGTGGTTTCTATTTTGCGCCGGTTTTTGGGGGCGCCAGCGTGATTCGCGAAGCGTTTTCCACCAGTGACTACTGGAACGATGTCCGGTCGTTCGACGCCAATGCTGCTGTCCTGCTCGGGCCTCTGGCACAGCTGCTGCTGAACCAGCCTGAGCAGCCCGATGATTCGGACAACCCCATGGAAACCATCGTGATGGCGCCGGTCATACCCGATGTCGACGCGTTCAGCCGCCGATTTGGCGTTGAGGTCTTTACGACCTACAACATGACCGAAATCAATTGCCCGATCATTCGGTCAGACGAGGGTTGTACCAGCAGCAACTACCGAAGCTGTGGCAAGGCCCGTGCGGGTGTCGAAGTGCGTATTGTCGACGAGCACGATCGCCAGGTGCCGCCGCACACCCCTGGAGAGCTGATCGTACGCAGCGAGCCGTGGGAGCTGAACGTCGGCTACTGGAACATGCCGGACAAAACCAGTGAAGCGTGGCGCAACGGCTGGTTCCACACTGGCGATGCCTTCACCTACGACGATGACGGCAACTACTACTTCGTCGACCGGGCCAAGGACTATATACGACGGCGCGGCGAGAACATTTCGAGCTTCGAGATCGAGTCGATCGTCAACGAACACCCTGCAATTGTGGAAAGCGGCGCGGCCGCCGTGCCTGCGGATGAAGGTGAGGATGAGGTCAAGATCGCCGTTGTGCTGGAGCCGGGCGTGAACTTCGATCCTGCCGAGCTCATTGAGTTCCTGATTCCCCGCATGCCTCGCTTCGCCATTCCCAGGTTCGTGGAAGTCTGGGATACGCTGCCCAAGACAGAGGCAACCGCACGAATCCAGAAAGCCAAGATCCGCGAATCCGGTGTCACTGACACAACCTGGGATCGCGTTGCGGCCGGGGTGGTCATTCCGCGGTGATCTAGTGGTTCTTTAGAGCCTGACCATGGGCCGAGCGGATGCAGGTCCAGGAACCAAGCCCCGTCGTCTGAGTCAAATCAGTCAGGCTGGAACCCACAGAAAGCCCGAGTGGAGTGCAAGTGAAAAAGTTGCTCTACCTGTCCCTGTTCGTCATTTCGCTTTGTGCGGTGCGAACCGCATCCGCCGACAAGGCGATTCTGGCCGGCGGCTGTTTCTGGTGCATGGAGGCCGATTTTGAGGCCCTCAACGGGGTAAGCGATGTGGTGTCCGGCTTTACCGGCGGGCACCAGCCGAGCCCGACCTACAATGGTAATCACGACGGACACTACGAAGCCGTTGAAATCACCTATGACCCTGCAGTCGTCGACTATCAGGGCATACTCGACCACTACTGGGTGAACATCGATCCGTTTGATGCCAGGGGACAGTTCTGTGACAAGGGGCCGAGTTACCTCGCGGCGATTTTTGTTGCAACGCCCGAACAGAGAAAGCTGGCAGAAAGATCCAAACAAAGGGTAATGGAGATGTTTCCCGATAAGAAGGTGATAATGCCCATACTCCCTGCCGCGACGTTTTATCCGATTGTCGGCGATGAGAGCTATCATCAGGATTACTACAAGAACA
>JAHEEG010000217.1 GCA_024640825.1 Gammaproteobacteria bacterium | reverse complement strand
TTCTTGTGGTGGGCTTGCTGGGTGGATTTACCACGTTTTCCGCATTCTCCCTGGAGACTGTGGCAATGATCGATGGCCAGCGATATCTCCATGCGGTTGTTTACGTATTTGGCAGCATGCTGGTCTGCGTAGCCGCCGCGTGGACCGGTCAGCGTTTCTCTGGTTCTTGAGGAGTAAATGTTAGATATCAAGGCTTTACGACAATATCCTGAACTATTTCGAGAACGTCTTGCGGTAAAAGGCTTCGACTTCGACGTTGCCTCTTTTACGGCGTTGGAAGACAAGCGTCGGACCCTGCAGGCTGAGACCGAAAACCTGCAGAACGAGCGCAACAGCAAATCCAAGGGCATCGGTCAGGCGAAGGCCCGGGGGGAAGACATCGAGCCGCTGCTTGCCGAGGTGGGAGATCTGGGCGCGCAGCTGGATGCCGCCAAGGAGCAATTCAGCGAGCTGCAGACTCGCTATCAGAGTTTCCTTCGCGGCATTCCGAATACCCCAGATGCATCCGTCCCGCCTGGTACGGATGAGGGCAGCAATGTCGAGCTGCGACGCTGGGGCCAGCCGCCGGTGTTCAACTTCACGCCGAAAGATCACGTGGCGCTTGGTGCCGCCGGGGCGCTGGACTTCGAGACGGCGGCCAAGGTCACCGGCAGCCGGTTTGTTGTGCTGCAGGAAGGCGTTGCCAGGCTGCATCGGGCCCTCACGCAGTTCATGCTGGATACCCACGTGAATGAGCACGATTACCGCGAGGTTTACGTTCCGTATATCGTCAACGCCGACTCGCTTTTCGGTACGGGACAGCTGCCGAAATTCGCTGAGGACCAGTTCCGCCTCGAAGGGGAAAACGACTACTACCTGTCGCCTACCGCGGAAGTACCGGTGACCAACATGTATCGGGATACCATCGTTGCCGACGAGCAGCTGCCCATTCGCCACGTCTGCCACACACCGTGTTTCCGCAGCGAGGCAGGCAGCTACGGCCGAGACACCCGAGGGATGATCCGTCAGCATCAGTTCGAGAAGGTAGAGCTTGTGCAGTTGACCCGTCCGGCGGAATCGTGGGACGCGCTGGATGCCCTCACGGGACATGCCGAACACATCCTACGGCGACTCGAACTGCCCTATCGCGCCGTGGTGCTCTGCGGTGGGGATCTGGGCTTTTCTGCCGCGAAAACCATTGACCTCGAGGTCTGGCTGCCCGGCCAGAGCGCGTATCGCGAGATATCCTCGTGCAGCAACTTTCTGGATTTTCAGGCACGTCGAATGCAGGCTCGCTACCGTAACCCGGAAACCGGAAAGCCCGAGCTGGTCCATACCTTGAACGGATCAGGTCTCGCCGTGGGCCGAACACTCGTTGCTGTTCTCGAGAACTTTCAGGACATGGACGGAAACGTTCACATTCCCGGCGCGCTTCGCTCTTACATGGGTGGCCTGAGCGTGCTCAACCTCGCAACCTGATCGCAGTGGACTACCTGCCGCTTTTTCTCGACCTCAAGGGTCGGCCCTGTCTGCTGGTCGGAGGCGGTGAGATTGCGCAGCGCAAGCTCGACTTGCTGTTGCGCGCAGGGGCTGATGTTGAGATCGTTTCGCCAGCGCTGGGAGAGGAGACGCGGCGGCTTGTGGCGGCGCATGGGCTGACTGTTCACACCCGACCGTTTGCGCCTGAGGATGTTCGAGGGCGCTATCTGGTGGTGGCGGCCACCGATGATCCGGCCGTTAACGCGGCGGTATTCGAGGCCGGCAACGCTGCTCATACGCTGGTTAACAGCGTGGATCAGCCAGAGATCTCCAGCGCCATCTTCCCGGCCATCGTCGATCGATCCCCCGTGCAGATTGCCATCTCAACGGGCGGCAGTTCGCCAACGCTCGCGCGAGTAGTAAGAGGTTGGATCGAGGCGCGCCTGCCGTCCGGCCTGGGCGCACTGGCCAGCTTTATCCGCGATCGCCGCAATTCGGTAAAAACTGCGCTCGGTACGGTAAGCGAACGCCAGCGCTTCTGGGAAAGGGTAATCGGCGGCGCTATCGCAGAGAACGTTTACCGAGGGGATTCGGAAAAAGCGGAAGCGCAGTTTCATGAGGAACTTGCCGGTCGCGATTCCGGGTTTGTAGCGCTCATTGGAGCGGGTCCCGGGGACCCCGAGCTGTTGACGCTCAAGGCGCTTCGACTGCTGCAGTCCGCCGACGTGGTGCTCTACGATAACCTCGTCAATCGGGGCATTCTCGACTACGCCCGGCGGGACGCGGAACTCATCTACGTGGGCAAGAAGTGGAAAGCGCCCAGCACCCGACAGGACAGCATCAACGCTTTGCTGGTGGAACAGGCTAAAGCGGGGAAGAGCGTTGCACGTCTGAAGGGAGGTGATCCGTTCATCTTTGGCCGCGGTGGAGAGGAAATCGAAAGCCTCCTGGCGGCGGGCGTCGATTGTATCGTGGTACCGGGCATTACCGCGGCTCTGGGAGCCGCCGCTTACAGCGGCATTCCCCTCACGCACCGCAACGTTGCCCAATCAGTGCGCTTCGTCACTGGTCACAGGGCCGAAAATCGGATCAACCTGCAATGGCCGGAGCTGGCGAAGCCAGACCAGACGCTGGTGATCTATATGGGCCTGCCCGGAATCGAGGAAATATTGGTGCAGTTGATGGCCCACGGCCTGCCCGAAAACACGCCGGCCGCGCTCATTGAGAAGGCGACACTGCCTGAGCAGCAGCTGGTGATAGGGACCGTGAGCAACCTGGCGGAAAAGGTGCGTGCCGCAGGAGTGACTGGGCCGACCATGGCCATCGTCGGCGACGTGGTGGCCTATCGGCGGACGTAGAAGCTTCGGTTCTGACCGAGTCGATCGATCCTGGTCGAAGCCGGAGCCTAGAGGCAGTTGGTTGGTCGGGGCAGCCCTGCGATCTTGGCCAGCACTTTGGCCGGGCTGCCTGGAAAAAGCTTCAGCAGATACAGGCTGTTGCCTTTTTCGGGCCCCAGCTTTTCCCGCGCCCGCTTAACCAGAGGTCGCATTGCCGGCGACACTTCGAATTCGGCATAGAACTGCCTGACCAGGCGAATCAGCGCCCAGTGCGCCTCGCTCAACTCGATGCCTTCCGCGCGCGCGATCTCTTCTGCCACCGGTTCCGACCAGTCGTTCAGATTGGTCAGGTAACCCTCTTTGTCGGTTGCTGAGCTCACCTCAGCGCCAGGACACGATGGGCTGGTGATCCACGGCCAACTGTACGAACTCGGCATCGCTGATCACCGTTACCGAGGGCCCCAACCGTTCATTGAGACCTCGAGCGTCAACATCCGCGGCCAAAGCGTAGAGCGGCCGTTGGGGGGATCTCGCCGTCGTGCCGGCGTAGACCCCATCTTCGATAAGCAGCAGCGCATCATGGGCACCGGCAACGGACAGACATGCGGGCAGAGCATTCGCCTTGTTGATGACATGCAGCGTCGACATCAATCGTTCACCACCGCGTGCTGAGCGCTGATCAATGTCAGCTGCTCGCGCTGAGACAGCACCTTTGCGGTGAGGACAAGGTCGTCAACCACGAGCCCGCGTTGCGCAAGAGATTCGGCGCAGACGTAAATGTCTTTGACCTCGTATTCCGGCAGAGCCTGCGCGACGTTGCCGATGGTTCGGACCCCTAGCGCGCCACCGTTCTGACCTTTAAGCAGTTGCCAGACGCCGTCATCCCGAAACAGGACGGAGACCTGCTGGTCGAAAACGCCGGCGACCAGGATGCTTTCGAGCGCCTCTACTGCGTGGCCTGTCGCATAGGGCGGCTGTCTGAGCATATAAAGAATGCGCCGAATCTCCATCAGGCAGCGAACGTTACGAAGCGATCCGATGACCCGATGGCGTCGATCAGCTGACCGAGACCGACGATGCTGAATGCTGGGTGCAGGCTGGCCGCGTTCAGCCCGTAGCGATTGCGCTCTTCCTCATTGACCAGACCGCGCTTCAGAGCTGCCGCGATGCACACAGCCAGTTCTATGCCGTGGCGCTCGGCAAGCGTGACCCAACCCTGCTGTGGTGAGGGGTCATCCTGCGGCGGCACCATCAGGCCGTTGGCCGTGTTGACGCCGTCGTGGTAGAAAAACACGCGATGCAGGCTGTGCCCGGCCGCGACCGCTGCCTCGGCGAAGCGCAGTGCCGAAGCGGACGCCTGGGAGCCGTATGGGGCGCCGTGTACGGCGATACCGAAAATCATGCGCGCAAGTCCGTAAATCACTGAGATCCTGGCCGTGATTCTAGGGACTAAACCTTGGACATTGCAAAGAGCGGCAAAAAGTAGCTCCGCGCTTACATTCGTCTGGCAAAACCGAAAATTCTCCTGCTCGGAAAACTGCAGAATGCGGGGATAAGGACCTGCGTCAAGAGGGACTGTGAATACGCATCTGAAGGGCCGGATATTCCAGACGAAAGGCATAAGCTATCTTGTCCTGCAGCACGATGGGGTGAGCGATGACTACGTTTTGGTTAGAGCGTTGAACAGTCGTCGAAGAGTGGAGAGGATGGCAGCTTCAAAAGTGATGCAGAGTCTGGCCGACAATGCCCTGAAGCTTATTTCGGAAACACCCGACTAGCTATCAACAGCGCAATGCCTGATGCTCCGGTGCTCAACGAGCGTAATGCTTCACGCTTCTCGAGAAACATCTACAGTGTGGTGTCGAGGATCTCCCTCTCAAGTTCGTTGCGCTGACCTGCCCCGGTTTTCCGGACCACCTAAAAGGCACGATCCCGTGCTGGGAGGTCGATCACGGGAAGAAGACAGCGCTATAGCGCAGAGTTCAAGCGACAGGCTCTCAAACGAGCGAACGAGCCGGGTGTCACAGACACGCTGGTTTGCGAAGAGCTGGTAATCAGTACACGTCAGGGTTGGCTGTACCTCGATGTGCTCTTCTA
>JAHEEG010000065.1 GCA_024640825.1 Gammaproteobacteria bacterium | reverse complement strand
CGAGTTCGTCCGCGAAGAGATTGAGCCTCTGGATTTCATCCTCGGGCACCCCAACGACTTCACCGACCCCAAGCGCGCGAAGCTCATCCCGCCGCTGCAGGAACAGGTGAAGCAGCGCGGTCTGTGGGCCTGCCATCTGGGCCCTGAACTCGGTGGCCAGGGCTACGGCCAGGTCAAGCTGGGCCTGATGAACGAGATTCTCGGCCGCGCGAAATGCGCACCGGTGATCTTTGGCTGTCAGGCACCGGACTCGGGCAACGCCGAGATCCTCGCCCACTACGGCACCGTGGAGCAGAAGGCCCGCTACCTGCAGCCGCTGCTGGATAACGAGATCTGCTCCTGCTATTCCATGACCGAACCCCAGGGCGGCGCGGATCCCAAGGTGTTCACCTGCCAGGCCGAGCTGATCGGCGACGAGTGGGTCATCAACGGCGAAAAGTGGTTCTCCTCAAACGCGCGCTACGCGTCGTTCCTCATCGTCATGGCGGTGACCGACCCGGAGGCGCCGCCCTACCAGCGCATGTCCATGTTCATCGTGCCCTGCGAAACGCCCGGCATCGAGATCGTCCGCAACACGCCGGTAGGCTATGAGCTGGAAGGCGCTCACGCCTACATCCGCTACACCGACGTGCGCATCCCCAGGGACCACATGCTGGGCGAGCCCGGCCAGGGATTCGTGGTTTCCCAGACGCGACTCGGCGGCGGGCGCATCCACCACGCCATGCGCACCATGGGCAAGATGCAGCGCGCCTTCGACATGATGTGCGAGCGCGCGCTGTCCCGAACAACCCAGGGCGAAGCGCTGGCCCAGAAGCAGCTGGTGCAGGCCATGATCGCCGACTCCTGGATCGACATTCAGCAGTTCCGCCTGTTCGTACTGCACACGGCCTGGAAGATCGACAAGCTGAAAGACTACCGGGCCGTTCGTGCGGACATCTCGGCGGTCAAGGCGCAGATGCCCAAGGTCTATCACGATGTTTACGCCCGGGCTCTGCAGGTGCACGGCTCCCTGGGCCTGTCGACAGAGATGCCGTTCGCCGCCGGGGTGCTGGATTCCTTCCACATGGGCCTGGCCGACGGGCCGACGGAGGTGCATAAGGTTACCGTGGCCCGACAGCTGCTTGGCCGCTATCAGCCGGCGGACGATCCCTTCCCGGAATACCATCTCATCCGGCGCGAGGAGGCGGCCCTGAAGAAGTACGCGGACATCATCGAGCTGGAAGTGGGTAACGCCTGAGACGAAGGCGTTACCACAGCTCTCTCGAACCGGAGGAACTGCCCATGGACCTGGGACTGAAAGGCAAAACCGTCATCATCACCGGTGGCAGCCGCGGCATCGGCCGGGCCACGGCCCTGACCTTTGCCGACGAGGGCGCCAACGTTGCCCTGTGCGCGCGGGGCAGCGAAGCGCTGGAAGCCACTCGCCGGGAGATCGAGGCACGTGGGGTAAAAGCCTTCGCCCGCACCTGCGACGTATCCAATGCAGGTGAGCTGGAGCGCTTCATCACATCGGCGCGCGATGCCCTGGGCAGCGTCGACGTTCTGATCAACAACACCTCCGGTTTCGGCGGCACGGACGACGAAGCGGGCTGGAGCGCCGGATTCTCCGTGGATGTCATGGCCAGCGTGCGCGCGACCTGGCAGGTCGTGCCCTGGATGGCCGAGCAGGGCAGCGGCACCATCGTGCACATCTCGTCGACTTCAGGCCTGGAAGCCGGCTCGCCCCCCTCATACGCAGCCATGAAAGCCGCGATGATCAGCCACTCAAAGACCCTGGCGAACGAGCTGGCCCCAAAAGGCATCCGCGTGAACTGCGTGGCGCCCGGCTCCATCGAGTTCCCCGGCGGCATGTGGGAGCAGATCAAAGCGCACAACCCCGACCAGTACGAGAGCATTCGCAATTCCATCCCCTTTGGTCGCCTCGGCACCGACACCGAGGTTGCAGCAGCCATCGTCTTCATCGCGTCACCGCGGGCATCGTGGATTGCCGGCGTCACCCTACCGGTGGACGGGGTACAGCACAAAGGCAATCTGTGAGGACGCGAAAATTTCTATGTGGCTATGAATAAATAGCTATATAAATCATACCGATAAGCTGGAAACCTAAATATGAGCGAACTGGAAATTCCCGCCCATCTGCCCCAATGGATCACCGACCACATCAAGCTGTATCTGGAAGATCCAGAGAGAGCCCACATGTGGGACGCCAGCATGGCCGGCGGCTCCGGCACGCTGCCCACCCTGCTGCTCATCACCACGGGCAGCAAGTCCGGCAAGAAGCGCCCGCTGCCGCTGATCTACCAAAAGGTCGGCGGAAACTACGTGATCATCGCCTCCAAGGGCGGCGCCCCCGCGCATCCGGCCTGGTATCTCAATCTGGTGGGTACGCCCGAGTGCGAGATTCACGTGGGCAGCAACAAGATGCAGGCCGTCGCCCGCACCGCGTCCGGTTCCGAGCGGGAGACGCTGTGGGCGGAGCTGGCGGAGGTCTACCCGCCCTACAACGACTATCAGACATCGGCCGGGGACCGGGAAATTCCGGTGGTCGTGCTGGAGCCCCGCTGATCGCGCGCCGCGACGCATGATGCCGGCAACTCTCTAACAGCCGGCATCTTCGCATTCAGCACCGCATTCAATATGGCATTCAGCGAGTTCGAGAAAAAACGTTACGAGAAGGTCGTTGATGCGTATGTTCAATCGCGACGGCCACCTGCGCATCTTCGAAAGGAACTTGATATTGCCTTTCGAATAAGGGGGCAAAGCGTTGAAATATTTGAAGTTAGGCCAATGTGGCGACGCCCTGATGAGATCCTTGAGCACCCGATAATCAGAGCGACCTATGTGAAGCGGCACAACGTCTGGAGAATCTACTGGCAGCGTGCCGACCTGAAGTGGCATCGATATGATCCGACGCCTGAGGCGGACAGCATTGAAGAAGTACTGGCTATCGCAGAGCGGGACGAGTACGGGTGCTTTTATGGCTAAAACGGCTTCGCCAGAGCAGGAACCCTGTCGATCATCCTGGCATATCCAGCTGCTTATCTTGCGTTTGCTCACGGCTCCATGCTAATAATTCCGGGTCTTTGCCGGGATCGCAAAACATGGCCAGAGCCGACGACCCCCCTGCCAAGCGCTACTTTCAGTCGGATCGATTTTTCCAGGTCGATAAGCAGTGGTTCTTCTACGTGCGTGAAAAAAAAGAGCAGGGCCCCTTCCCCACCAAAGAATCCGCGCAGTCAGAGCTGCATGCTTATCTCAAAACCCAGGTCGGGATATCGACCGACGCCTGGGACGTGCCGGGCGCGACTCGCTAACCATCGGCCAACAGTTCAGCCCGGATCCTACCCAATGCGCACGTAGCGCTTGGACACGGCCGTTGGAACCTGCCGAAAATGGATGGATTCTCGCCTACCCAGTACGGTACTGAACGCCTGGCTCAAGCCAAGAAAATAAACCAAGTCTCCGTAAGCCAATTCCGGCTTCAGGCGGCCAACCCCAAAGCCGTGCGGATATCAGCCATTGCCGCGAGCTCTTCGGCCCGCTCGCGATGATCAGCCTGCAGTGCGACCTGGGCGACAGCGGCGACGAGCTCGCTATAGGGCTCATCGCCCCTTACCGCTTCGATGATGCGCAACGCGCGGGCTCGGCTGAACTCGGGATCGCTCAGCAGGGCTGCGACGATATCCGCGAAAGCGCGGTCAACGCGCTCGGTGGGTAGGGGCGCAATGGAATCAGCCTGCAGCTTCAGCAGCGCGCCGAATCGCTCGACTTCCTGAGTTGCTATGTCGCCATCGGCGGTCGCGACCAGAGCAAACGCGCTGGCCATCGCCCGGACAAGCTCATTGGTGACCGTCTCATCAAACCTCCGCCATGATTCAACGGCATAACCGGTGTCTTCATTCAACGCCATCGTTTCGTCCTCATGTGGCGCTGCCGCCGCAGTTCTGGCGGCTGCGACGCGCAAATTCTACCACCGACGACGCCGGTCGGGTTACCCGTAATATTGGGCGAACGGCCACCTTTGCATGTACGATAGCCCGCTCGAAGCACCTATCCTGGACACAAAGGGGAATTTCATGAAAGTAGGCCTTGCCTTCGCGAGCAGCATTGGTATCGATGGCGCCTCGGCGCTGGACATTTGCCGTCGCGCCGAAGCCGCAGGTTTCGAATCGGTTTGGGGTGGTGAGCACGTGATCATTCCTGATTCGATCGGCTCCAAGTATCCCTACACGGCAGATGGCAAGATTCCCGCCGAGCCGGACACGCCAATCCCCGACCCGCTGATCTGGCTGGGGTTCGCAGCTGCCGCCGCCCCCACGCTCAGGCTGGGTACCTGCATACTGATCGTGCCTCAGCGCAATCCGCTGATCCTTGCGAAGGAGCTGGCGACCCTCGATCAGCTGTCCGGCGGCCGCGTGGAGCTGGGTCTGGGGGTCGGATGGATGAAAGAGGAGTTCGATGCGCTCGGCGTCGACTGGGCGCGTCGCGGAGCGCGAAACGACGAGTACATCGCCGCGATGCGCGCCCTGTGGAAGGCCCCGCACGCGGAGTTCCACGGCGAGTTCGTCGACTTCGAACCGGCCACCTGCAGCCCGAGGCCGGTCAACGGTTCGATTCCAGTGCTGGTGGGCGGTGATACGGATGCCGCAATTCAACGAGCCGTTCGATTGGCAGACGGTTATTTCCCCGGCGAAGGAGATGCCGAACGCCTTGGCGCACTGCTTGGTCGGTTGCGCAAAGCGGCCGAGCAGGCTGACCGCGATCCAAACAGCATCGAGATCAACGCGATGTTCGGTATCCAGATGGCCGACCCCGCCGCCGGCGTAGAGCAGATGGCAGCGCTCGGTGTCGGCCGGATTATGGTCCCGGCATTCTTCTTCGCCGGTCCGGGAGGGCTTGATCGACTAAGCGAGTTTGCCGAAAAAGTCATGCCACTGACAAACGAGTGAAACTTTCGCAGCACGGCTGGCCCCAGTGCAAAGCCGGTTGAGTAAAACCAGGCCGAGTTCAGCTTGGACCGTCGACTGACAATTACGTCGCATAGGGGCCCGATTAACAGGCCCCCTTACGCCGGGCGCTAGCGGCCGTTGGCCACCCAGGTGGCTGCCTCCAGCGGCATCGCGCTTCTCAGTCTGTGCTCATACCGCGACAGCTCGTCGTTTGTCAGCACGTCGCGCCAGCGGCCATTGGTCCCCTTGAACAGAAAACCCTTGGTTCCTCCCTCAAAGACCTGGCTCATGTCGCCTACCATCTTCTCATCTTCGCGCATGTGCTCGAACGTGCAACGTCTGATCACCTCCGGCCACCTGTCGGCTGCAATCTCGATGCCAAGGAAGCTTGCGATTCTTCTCATCTCGGCCCCAAGGTCATGCTTCAGATCGTTGAAGTGGACGAAGAGCAGGTTCGAACGGCTCTTCTTCTCCCAATAACTTGCAACGATTTCAAAGAATCTGTCCGTCCCGCTCAGCCAGTCGTCGAAGAACTTGTGAATATCGCCATCAAAGTCCGGCATTGGTGGAATGCCATCCCGAAGGGCCTGCTCGTTTACCATGCCAGTAATCTTCATCCGCTCGACGTGGTTGGCAAAGGACATGAAAGCGTCGCGACCGTCACGGCAAACGAACAGATACCGCCCATCGTCGAACCACGGAATACCATCTGCAGGCGTATGCGTTTTAACCACCCTGCGATGCGTTTGGGCCGCCAGATTTGCGTGCATCTCGTCGAGCGGCATCCACTTCGCCTCGATCCAGGGAGAGAGCTGCATCACCGGACCCGGCGCATTCCCATCCGGAAAAAGCAGATTCACAACAATCGTCTGCGTCCAGGTGGTGCCGCACTTCGGGGGCGTGCAGACGAATATGTCGTCATTCCGCGGTACGAATCCCTCCCATCTCGCATTGTCGAATATGGCAGTGTTGTAGCGTTTCAAGATTGAGACTCCTCCGTTTATCGCCCGGTCAGTCTGACAGTGTATTATCAAGCCATAGGGAACGATTCAAAACTCAATGGCAACATGTCCACACTGTAGCGTTGAGGTTCGGGTCAACCAGCTTCCTTATCAAGGCCTTTTTGGAAGTTGCAGAGTATGTCCCCGTTGCCGGGGAAAATTTTCGGTAGATAGTGATACAAAAGTCCGTCAAGCAATCCTCTTACCCCTCCTGGTCGTCTCCTTGGGGCGCACTATTTTGCTGTACTATAGAGGGCGAGAATGGTCCGTTCCGGCAGTTATCAGCTATTCGCTTCTGGTTGTGCTCATCTACTGGGGAAACAAAAAGGTTTTTCTGTTCCCTTACCCCAAAGAACAGGATTCAGCCAATGACGTCTGAATACGCTCTCGACAGAAGATGCCTGATAAGTTGAGCGACGGCTGCAAACCGAAGATCTATTGAATGAACACGCCGGCCCCTTACGACCCATCATCGATCTTTGCCCCCAAAGATACGAACGGTGTACCCGCGCCGCGAGTTTTCATCGCGCCGCAGCGGTATGTTCAAGGGGTCGGGGTGCTCGAGAACGTAGGGCGCTACCTGTCGCTGGTAAATGCCGGTCACGTAGCGATCCTCATCAGCGAACGCGGTCGTGCCAGCGTGGGCCCGAGGCTGCTCAAAAGCCTGCAGGCAGAAAATATTGACTCCGTCTTCTGCGTCTTCGGTGGCGAGTGCAGCCTGGAGGAGATCGAGCTGCATCGGGAGAGGCTCGCGGGTCGAGTCGACTGCCTGATCGCGGTAGGTGGCGGCAAGTGCGTGGATGCCGGTAAGTCCATCGCCTTTCGGCTGAGCATACCTGTGGTCGTGGTACCGACGCTTGCGTCGAACGATGCGCCCTGCTCCGCGGTGTCAGTGCTCTACACCCCGTCAGGCGCCTATTCCAGCTTCGAGTTCTTTCCGCAAAGCCCCGCTCTGGTGGTCGTGGATACGGGCGTCGTTGCCGCAGATCCGGAACGTTACCTGGTATCGGGAATGGGCGACGCAATAGCCACATCGTACGAAGCTCGGGCCTGCCTGCAGAATAGGCGGGTGCGGAAAAGCGTCCTATCCTTGAACGACGACTGATCCCAAGGAGCTAACCACGATCGTGTATAAACTCTGCTATTACGTACCCGGGTCCCACCTGGAGATTACCAAGCGGGCGATCTTCGACGCCGGGGCGGGCCGCGTTGGCAACTATGACCGCTGCTGCTGGCAGGTGCGGGGTGACGGCCAGTTCCGCCCGCTACCGGGCAGCAAGCCGTTCATCGGCCAGGAAGGCACGATTGAGCAGGTTGAAGAATATCGGGTCGAGATGGTCTGCGCGGACGATCACATCGCCGAGGTGATCGTCGCGCTGAAGCAGGCCCACCCTTATGAGGAGCCCGCCTACGACGCGGTAAGTCTGGCGGCATTCTGACTCTGACGTGGCTGACACCTGTCAGTTTTTAGATACCGCAAGGAACACGCCATGGCTTTCACTCTAGGAGACGACATCGATGGTAGAGGTTAGCGGTCGCTGCGAAGCCGGTTTCGGCGCAGTGAAGGATGCGTTCGTCGAGAACTTCGCCAACAGCGGAGATGTGGGCGCGTCCTGCGCGGTGGTGAAGGACGGCGAGCTGGTAGTCGACATCTGGGGCGGCACCCTGGATACAGAGGGAACAACGCCTTGGGCGGAAGACACCCTCATCAACGTCTACTCCACCACCAAGACCATGAGCTGCCTGTCGCTGCTGGTGCTGGCGAGCCGGGGGCTGGTAGACGTCGATGCGCCGGTCTGCCGCTACTGGCCGGAGTTCGAGCAGGCGGGCAAGGCCAATGTGCTGGTGCGCCACATACTGTCCCACACCGCCGGCCTCCCCGCGTGGGATCGGCGACTACAAACCGCCGATCTGTACGACTGGGACAGGGTGACCGGAATGCTGGCCGCGCAGCCGACCTGGTGGGAGCCAGGCTGGAAGTCGGGTTACCACGCGATCAGCCAGGGGAACCTCGTCGGTGAGGTTGTGCGGAGGGTCGACGGCCGTTCGGTAGGCACTTTCTTCGCCGAAGAGATTGCCGGGCCCCTCGGTGCCGACATCTACATCGGGACCGGACCCGAGCAGGACGAGCGGATCGCGCCGGTGATCCCGGCACCGCCTCTGGACTTCGGTGGCGAAGGCGGTTCAAAAGATCCAGAGTCGATTCCTTACCGGGCAGCAAACCCGCGACTTGTAGCCGAGGATAGCTGGACGATCCCCTGGCGGCGCGCCGAGATCCCAGCCGCCGGCGGGCACGGCAACGCCCGCGGCGTCGCGCTTGCCCAGTGCCCGGTTTCGGCCGGTGGCTCGGCACGTGGCGTCGACCTGCTGTCGGCCGAGACTGTCGAACGCATATTTGACATTCAAGCTGCGGGCCGGGACCTGGTGCTGGGAGTCGGCGTCACCTTCGGCGTGGGCTACGGCCTCAACTCACCTCGCGCCCCCATCGCCCCGAACCCACGGGTCTGCTATTGGGGTGGTTGGGGCGGCTCGCTGGTCGTAAACGATGTCGATGCCGGTTTCACCATGGCCTACGTCATGAACCGGATGGGACCAGGCACCGTCGGTGACGACCGCGCTCACACGATCCTCAGGGCCTGTTACGCGTCTCTGGACGGCTAGCGCATGCAGAATACAAGATGGATTAATGTAACGACACGGCGCGACCCGAGTTGGGATTCAATACGAAGCCTTCCCGAATCACCCGGGAAGCAACCGGCCGTACAAGCATGGTGCGAGACAACATGCCTGTCCCGCTTACCTACGACATGTGGAATGACGGCAACAGGCCACCAGGGCTGAATGGTGTGCAGTTCGCAGCGACCTGCGGCTTCCGCAATCCCGACGCGCCGGCCTAGCCGCGGACCAGCCAGTCAATCTGCTCCCGGGTCAGGAACTCACCTATCCTGCGATCGAATGCCGCCAGATCCTCTTCGCTCAGCCTGCCTTTCCACTGAGCATTCCTGCCGCTGGAAAAGAAACCGTTCTCGCTCTTCCATGCATCCAGCCCCGCCATGGGTGCGAACTGATCTCCCTTCTTCTGCATCGATTCGAATGTGGCAGCCTCGGTCATTTCATCCAGCTGGGTAGCGGTGATCGCAATCCCGAGGGTATCGGCGACTCGCTGGATGTGACCGCGCAGGTCCCGCTTCATATCCGCATAGTGGTACAGATGGATATTCGGCAGATCTCTGTGGTCCCAATACGTCTTCAGAAAGTGGCACAGCCACTCCAGCGACTGCAGATCGAAATTTTCCGGGTCAAACGTGCCATCCAACCATTTCTGGAACGCGTCTTCACCGCTGGGGATCGTGGCGAACGCCAGTTCTTCGTTGGTCAGATTGTCACGATGGTTGAGCATGGAGAAAAACATATCCCTGGGGTCACGGAAGACGACCAGGTAAGTGCATTCCGGATAATAGGGTAGCCCGTCTAGCGGGGAGTGCGTCTTCAGGAAACGACGGTGACCCTGAGCCTCGACCATCTCGAGGTATTCCTCGATCGGTGCGAAGTTCGCATCAACCCACGGCGAAATGACTCCCGGTTTCTCGCCGTGATCTGCCTTACCGAATACCAGCATGCAGACAATCGCCTGGGTCCAGGTCGTGCCGCACTTCCACGGGGTGCAGATGAAAACGTCGTCTGCTCTGTGGCGAAATTTCTTCCAACGATCGGTGTCGGTAACAGCGCCGACATAGCGAACCCTTTGTGATGGTAACGACACATTCATCTGCAACTCCTCCCTATCCGGCAAACAGCAAAAGAACCAGCCCCCACCCCGCTGCTACCAACCCCAGATAACCAACTACCGTCACCAGCGTCTTGTACGGATTCTCTTTATCAGCTCTATCGACAAACATCGCTTTGAACCCATACATGGCAAGCCAGACGGCTACGCCGATCGCAACAAGTATCATACCGACGTTCACTTGTGCCACCCCCCAGCCAGGCAAGGCCGCTACCGGCTAACTTCCCGAGCAATTCGGTTCTCCACTTCCTCAATCCGGAAAACAAAGCCGTTGATCAGAACGCGGTTTCCTGAGTGCAGTAGAGGCGCGAATCGGCGAGCGCGCCAGCGCGCATCTGCGATGGATACTCCGGATCTCCGGTCATGTCGAAAAACGCCTGTTTGGAGGGGTACTCGACAAGAATGATCTCATCCCAGTGGTCCCCGCCTATGACGGTGGCCGCCACGTCTCCCGCGTACCGAACCTTCGCCCCACATCGCTGGAGGAAGGGTGCGGCAGCGGCACCATAAAGCGCATACGCCTCCGCGCCCCCGTTCGGGGCGAAGCGAAGCAGGTTCAGCATCACAAGCGGACCGTCAAGATCCATGTCTCTGATGGCAGCAATCTGTTCTGGCGACGGATGAATATAGGTTTCGGACACTGGCTGTCTCCCAAGCACGCGTGCAATGCCATTGTACCCTGCCTGCAACCGGCCAGCCTGAATGCGACAAAGGCTGCCGGCCACTGCTCTAAGGCCCTCGTCGGGCAAGCGCTGCTCAAAGCAAATTCGCGAGTTGCGCTTCCACAACGAAGCCGAACATGTTCAGGTTTCTTGCTTTTATCATTACAAGTTATTACTTACTCAACAGAGAGGTGCCCACCTACATAGGAGACACTTCCAGGCTCAATGGTCTACTGCATCGAGACATGATCGCGAAACTATCTCTTGCGCCTCTTAGGGCGGAAAATGGTTTTATGGGGGATAGCCTGAAAAATCAGATAGATTTCGCCAGGAATCTGGGCTCAAGAGGAAACTTCGCGGAAGCGATTGAATTGCTCGAGAAGACATCGCTTGAGCTGGACAGGGAAACCTTCACCGGCAGCGATCTCTGGCTGAATGCGCAAGCGGGAATCATTTCACTCCTGGGTTGGAATGGCCTCCAGCAAATGCAGCTATCGCTGGATCGATTTGATGCCGTCCGAGAGGATTTCGAACGTCATGCACGAAGAACAGATTGGCCAGATCCAGCTGACGAGACAAAGGCGAAAATCAGGCACTGTGGGGTTGCCTGGAAGAGAATTAGAACCTATTACGAAATGGGTCGCCTCGCTGATGCTCTGGAGGCCGCCAAATACGCGAATGAAGTCTTTGCAACGGTCCCAGATAGCGCAGCGCGCGACGAGCAAAAAGCCTGCCTGCTGGTTGAATGCGCAGCGGTTCTGCGGGGCCTCAATCGTGAAGAGGATGCCAGCCTTCTGAGCGCGGAAGCGGTAGAGATCATTCGAACGCGATACTCAGCCCGAGCTTCTGATTCTCACTCCAGCGAAGTTTCTGCACTGGAAGACATCGGAGATCTCGCGCTATCGCTGATCAGCCGTCTGGATGACTTAGGTCTTTATCAGGAAAGCAGAGATCTGGCCATTGAGTATCGCAACGCCGAGCAACGGCTCGTCGAACTGGAACCAGACGCCATTGAGCACAAGCACGGTCTGGCGCGGAGCACGGAAGCGCTCGGCATCGCCTACTATCGGCTCGGTGACAGCAGATCCTGGGAGTACCTGGAAAGCGCCTCGGAAATCCATCGATCGTCGACGGAAAACGGCGACCTAATCGCAAGAGCTCATCTCGCCCGCATCCAGAAGAACGTCGGAGTCATGCGAAATCCAGGCAATGTGGAGGAGATGTGCAGGGCTTTTCGTGAGTCCCTCTACCAATACCGCATCCTTTGGCGCGATAAAGGGCATCAGTACGGCCCTGCCCTGCTGGACGTTTTGCAGAAATTCTGCGCTGCGACCACCGAGCTCACGGCCTTCGAAGAGGAAAACCGAGCCGCACTTGACGAGGCAAACCGTCTCATCTGCGGCCTCAGTGATGATCAAAAAAGAGAGTGCGCGTATGCGATTGGCTGGTGCTACCTGACCTATGGCAAAACTCTGATGTCCGCTGCACAACCGGATTTGCGCTCTGCTCACAAAGTCCTCGGAAAGGCACTGTCCGCTCTCAGGCAAAGCGAACACGCAGGATGGGACGCGACCAGAGAACTCAGAGAGGCCAAAGAACTCCGTTTCACAATAGCATCGACCATACCCATTTCTTCCAGGCCGCCGAGGAAACACGAGCGGAAACAGCAGCAGATTCTGCGCAATATGCTGGTGGTAGCTGGAGCGCTGTTCGCGATCGCGATCGGGTCGATTGTCCTGATGACCTTCGACGTCGAAGACGACGTGCAGTGCGCCAGAATTGAAACGGATGCAGATGGGGAGCAGGTTTGTGTTCAGTTCAAAACCCGCGAGGGCGTCATCAAGCGCTCTCTGCCTCCAACGCCCTGACTCTCGACCCTCCGCCTGGCTGTCTATTCCCGACGCAGGATGAATCGCTGTATCTTCCCGCTCGGCGTTTTCGGCAATGAGACAGGGAAAACAATCTCTCGCGGGTAGGCATGCTTGCCCAATCGGCTGCGAACGTGGTGCTTTAGGACTTCTGCCAACGCCTCGTCGCCTTTATGACCCGGATTCAGGATGACGAACGCCTTGACGATTTCACCACGCTCCTTGTCCGGCTTACCAACCACAGCGCTTTCGGCGACGGCGTCGTGCTCGAGCAGGCAGCTCTCTACGTCGAAAGGTCCAATGCGGTAGCCCGCTGACGTGATCACATCATCACTACGTCCGACAAAACTGATGGTGCCATCTACATTCTGCTCAACCGTGTCGCCAGTCAGATAATAGTTTCCCACCCAGCCTTGACCTTCGGCACCCAGATAGCCTTCGAAAAAAAACAGCGGCGAGTCCGCTCGATGCACCGCCAGTATGCCCTGCGTACCCCGGGGCACCTGATTGCCTTGCTCATCCACCACGTCCAGGCGAAAGCCGGGCATGGGGAAACCTGCTGAGCCGGCGCGCACGTCGTGGCAAAGGCCATGATGGTTCGCCAGCACCATGCCGCATTCGGTCTGACCGTACTGGTCGAAGAGATCACAGCCGACGTGCTCTTTAAACCAGCGCATGACTTCCGGATTCAAGGGCTCACCCGCGCTGGAAGCGACGCGCAGCGCAGCTGCCATTGTCTTCGCGACCTCGGGGCCTTCGGCCATGATCATCCGATAGGCCGTTGGCGCGGCAGCGAAATTCGTGACGCCCAGCTTTGCTACCAATGCCGCGGTGCTCGCGACGGCAAACGGACCGTCATACAAAACTGTCTGATGACCCATCAGCAGCGGCCCGACCACGGCGTAATAAAGCCCATAAGCCCAGCCCGGATCGGCGATGTTCCAGAATACGTCATCGGGCTGCAGATCCAGCGCGAACCGCATATAAGCGGCAAAGGCAGTCAGCCCGCGAAGCGGGATCCTCACGCCCTTCGGCAGCCCGGTCGTCCCGGAGGTGAACATCATCAGGAAGGCGTCGTCGCCCTTCCGCATTACGGGCTGGAAAACGTCTGGCTGGGCTTCGACTCCGGCTGCGAAGTCCACGTCGTTGCCATGCCTGCCAATGCACATGATTAACGGCGGATCGTCGAGCTCGTCGAGCTTCGGCCGGTTGGCCAGGTCGGTAACCACGACTCTGGCCCTCGATGTCGCCAGGCGGTGCTCGATGGCTTTGGGTCCGAAGGCGGTGAACAGCGGCTGATAGACCGCGCCGGCTCGCCACGCACCCAAAATCAGCGCCACCAGCTCTGGTATGCGCGGCAGCAGCCCCGCCACCCGGTCGCCGGGCTGCACGCCATTAGCCACAAGCAGGTTGGCAACCTGCGCGGACCGATCCTGCAAATCCTCAAACGTGCAGGTTCCGCTTTCGCCGGATGCGCTTGCCCAGTTCAAAGCCACGCGATTCTGCCCGACATGCCGGTCACAGCATTCGATGCAGGCATTCACTGCGGTCGCCAGATCGCCCTGTAGCGTTTCAGGCAACAGGGAAGCGTCGAAGCCCTCATAGAATGCCCCGTAGTCGGGCCGATCATTCATCGCAATCGCGTTCTTCTGTCGTTGGATCTCTCACGCACGTGGTGCTCAAAAGCGCGGCGCGCAGCCGCGATCACTCCGCAGCCGCGAGAGCACCCTGTTCCGCCTTGAGTTCGTGCGCTTTCTCTATGACGTAGGCGTGAATGGCTTCGGCATCCGCGTCATCGAGCTCCGCCCCGAAGCTTGGCATGCCCAGCGGCAGCAGCGCACCCTTCAGTACGATATCGTTAAATATGGCGTGCCGCTCCGCTGACAGGTAGCGCAGGTCCGGAACAACCCAGCTGCTTGCGACGTTGCTGCCGTGGCAGGGCCAGCAATGGTGATCGTAGAGGTACTTCCCCTGCGCTACCGTCTCAGCAGAAGCCGTCTGCTGCGGTGGTTCCGGCAGCGTCAGATTGCGCGGCGGAGACGTCGGCATCGGTGCGGCTCCGCCCAGCTTAAAGGCGAGCACACGGCCCTGATTGAGATACCGATTGATGACGGCCCCCTCGATAATGCCGCCGTTGATACCACCACCGCCATAACCAGCTGCCACCGCAACGTACTGCTCGCCATCAATGGCGTAGCTGGTCGGTGGTGCAATGATTCCCGTCGTACCAGCCACCTGCCAGATCTGATCGCCGCTCATAGCGTCGTAAGCAGTGAACAGCCCGTCCGCGCTTCCCTGAAACACCAGATCCCCGCCAGTGGCCAGCACGCCGCCGTTCCAGTAACCGGCAAACTCGTGACGCCACACCGCTTTCTGCGCAACCGGATCCCAGGCAACCAGATACCCTTTGTATTCAGGCAACTCTGCGTCGAACAGCTTGGCACCATCAAGACCCAGGCGCCAGGCGCCAGGCTGCTCGCGCCATTGCGGATCATTCGCATAGAGCAAGGGGACATCCTGTGCGGGCAGATACACGTAGCCGGTGTTCGGGTTGAACGCCATCCCCTGCCAGTTGTGGCCGCCCAGGGGTCCGGGATAGATGATCCGGTCTTTCTCAGCATACTGACCGGCAGGCGCCTCCACCGGCCGCCCGGTTTCCGGGTCTATGTGGGTAGCCCAGTTTACGGTTGTGTACGGCTGCGCGGAGATGAATTCGCCGCTGGTACGATCCAGCACATAGAAGAAGCCGTTCTTCGGAGCCTGAAGAAGCACCTTCCGCTCTTCCCCGTTGATCTTCAGGTCAGCCAGAATCATCGGCTGCACCGAGGTGTAATCCCAGTTGTCCCCCGGAGTGGTCTGATAGTGCCAGACGAGGCGCCCGGTATCGGGGTTCAATGCAAGTATTGAGCAGAGAAAAAGATTGTCACCGCCTCCGGGGCTGCGCTGGTAGCGTGGCCAGGGAGCGCCGTTACCTACCCCAACGTAAAGCAGGTTCAGCTCCGGATCGTATACCATGCTGTCCCATGCCGTGCCGCCACCGCCATCTTTCCACCACTCCCCCGTCCATGTTGCCATCGCGGATTCGAGTTCCGGATGTTCCACCGGCTTTGACGGGTCGCCTGGCACCGTGTAGAAGCGCCAGGCCTGGGTCCCTGTCGCAGTGTCGTAGGCGGTAATGTAACCGCGAACCAGCAGCTCCGCGCCGCCGTTGCCGATCACCACTTTGTCTTTGATCACACGCGGCGCGCCCGTTATCGTGTAGGGCTGGTCAGGCGGCGTCGTCTGAACTTCCCACAACAGAGAGCCGGATTTGGCATCCAGCGCGACCAGCCGACCATCAACGGTACCGACAAAAACGCGGCCGTCTGCAACGGCAACCCCCCGATTCACCACATCGCAGCAGGCATATATCGCGTGCTGGCGATCCACCTTGGGATCGTAGACCCAAAGCGGCGCCCCGGTCTTCGCATTCACCGCGTGGACCACGCTCCAGGGCGCGCTGACATACATCACCCCGCCAACCACGATGGGCGTAGCCTCGACACCCCGGGTCGACCCAAGATCGTAAGACCAGGCGAGCCCCAGGTCGTCGACGTTGGATTTGTTTACCTGATCCAAAGGACTGAAGCGAGTTTCCCCGAAATCGTTTCCGTGTAGTGGCCAATCAGTGTCAGACGTACCGACTGCAGGTGACCGCGCGTCGTTGACCGGTTGGTCCGTCGTCTTCTCCGACTCGCCAGTGCATGCGCTCAGCAGCGCGCAGACGCAGAGAAAACAAGTGCCGTACTTGTAGATGCTCATAGACCCCTCCCTCCAGAGTTATCGACTTCGGATAGTAGCGCACCGGGATGGAAATTTTCCAAGGTTGCCACTCGGAACGCAGCTTCGGGTGAAACGGAGTAGGGAATGCCAGTTGGGATCAGGAAAAGAAATCCTCTTTAGGAATGTCGCGCACTTTTGCGCACTCGGTCTTGAAGTCGTAGGGGACCTCATCCGCACAGTCGGGCCATTTGCCTGTCGCGTCCCAGTACTCGACGAGCCCAAGGCGGGCGCACAGGCGCGGAAACCGCCGGTCGTTGCGTAATTCCGGCATGCCGGCCTGAAACAGCAGTGACGTCCGGTAACCGTCAGGGCCCATCATGTCGCCGCCGGTTCCAGCAGGACCGAGACGGGCGCCTTCGATTGCGCGATAAGCCTCCTCCACCAGACCCAGATGCGCCGCGTAGACAAGACGAGACACGTCAACGCAACCGGTCTCGCTGACATGCGTCTCAAAGTCGCTTCGCCAGTTGCCGATATTCTCGACCGTCGGATCGCGCTTAGCCCGAATAAATGGCAGGCCCTGCTCGAACTCACGTAACTGTCGATTCGCAGCAAGTTTCAATAGCCCGTCGACGCCGTTCCAATCGGAGAGGAAAGCTTTGGCCCGCAGAAGGCTCGAAACGGGAAAGCTCATGTCGGGATTCTTCGCGATGAGATCTTCGAAGATAGGAACGGCTTCCTCGACGCGACCGGCGGCCATTTTTCCCAGGGCAACCATGTTTGCAGATAGTGGATCCAGCCTGTTCGTCCGGTACGCCCTCTCGTCTTCTGCGACGCTTTCCTCGACGTGTCCAAACGCCCGCAGGAACCAGCCGATGAATCGCTTACCATCACCCACGCCTGGCGCCTGGCGAAGCGTCTCTAGAGCTGCCCCGGCCGCCACGAATTGTCCAAACGGCGGAAACACGAACAGCTTCGCAGCCAGGGCGTCTGCATTCTGCGGATCGACGGACAGGGCGCGGTTAGCCTCGCCTACCACGAGGGGGGCGCTCGCGGCTCGAACAGCGAAGGGCTCGTAGAAACGCAGCCATGACCGCGAATAAGCCAGGCGAGCCCAGGCCTCCCAGAACTGCGGCGCGCGTTGCGTGGCGACCTCCAGAAGACCGACGCTGGTCCGAAGCTCGTCCGGCGCGTAGGATTTTAGACTGGCGCGCAAATACAGGTCGTAGACGGTCGGATCGACCGCCGGGGTCGAGAAGCTGGAAAACGTCTGATCGAGCGCCCCGGCGATTTTCTCTGAGATGTCATCCTGCACAGCGAACGTATCTTCCAGCCCACGGTCGTAACGATCTGACCAAAGCGTCGTCCGCGAGGAAGCCTCTATCAGATGCGCATTGATACGCACGCGCTCTCCCGCGCGGCGAACGGAGCCGTCCAGGACGTGAGAGCAGCGCAGAAGCCGAGCGGCTTCGGTCTTGCTTTCGCCGCGAAACTGAAAGCTCGATGTGCGGCCAATCACTTTAAGTTTCGCCCCGCGCGACAGGCGTTGGATGATTTCCTCGCTGACGCCGTCGGAGAAGAACTGCATCTCCGGATCGGTGGAAAGATTGTCGAACGGCAGCACGGCCAGGATGACCTCTCCTGGCTGATCGGGCTTGCCGGCAGCGACCTGGGCGGGCGTATCCGGGCCGGACCCCGTAAGGGCGGCCAGACTTGCAACCACCGTCTGCCAGCCGGCTGCCTGTAGATCACCCGTCCAGCCGACGAGGTCTGCGCATTGAATCTGATCAAAGGGCATCGGCAACGCAGAGCCATCGACGGAAAGCTGAACCAGCTTGTGGTCCGTGCGCGCGCGGTCCGCTTCAGAGCGCACCCAATCTGACCTCACCGCGTCCGCCGACCAGATGACCAGCACAGCTTTTGCCGCCTGAAGCTGTGCTTGAATGACATCTGCGTAAGCGCGATGCGCCGGCAGTTCATCGTCCCGCCAGATATCATAACCGAGCCCGCGAAGCGCGCCGGCAATCTGTTCTGCCTGGGCAGCGGTCGACCGGGCATAGGAGATGAAGATGTCAGACAATCAGCCGCAACCCCACTCTGGGTATCTCTAAGGA
>JAHEEG010000064.1 GCA_024640825.1 Gammaproteobacteria bacterium | reverse complement strand
ATTCGTTGTCACTACCCCCGGCAGGCGCATCCATGGCTATCCATTACGGCCATTCTCAGGGATCTGCTGCGGGTGCAACCGCTGCCCATCAGCCTGCTGCTGGTGGGTGAAGAATTTCGGTTTCGAGCTTCGGCGGGCGTCACCCTCAGCTTTCTGCCGAATTTCGCGGTGCAGGAGCTGGGTGATACGTCCCAGCAGCACGCCTACTGGATGGGCGCGCTAGGTGCTCTTGGCGCTCACGAGCCTGGGCACCTTGGATCCCCGACGGAATCCATGGAAAGGGTGTAACATGCCAGTACACAAAGAAAGGAGTTCGCTTAATGCCCAGGTTTGTCATTGCGAGAGGCATTTCCGGAATTGGTTCCCCCAACCGAAACGGGTTTCCTGCAACCCAGGTGACCCCGGTTGCGGGGATGAATGATCCGGTCATGGTAGAGAGTGCCTGAGGCTGGCGACGGGACTCCCGCTGGCCAGCCTTCGGAGGTACGTGAATTGTCTGCGGGAGTTCCCGGCTTGCAACCAATTGAACCCATCCTGCTCACGGTGGTTCGCATCTTTACCTTCGAGCAGCAGCGGCGATTGACCAACGCCACGGGTTTTCTCTTCGAAACGGCGCAAGGTCTGTTCCTGGTGACGAGTCGGCACGTGATGATAGACACGCCGAGCAAGCATTTCCCCGATCGTATAGAGATCGAACTGCACACCGATGCCGAAAACCTTGCGGAATCCACCGGGTTCTCCATTCCTTTGTATCGCGCCCGCAAGAGCATCTGGCGGCAGGGAGGGGACGCGGCGGGAGACATCGACGTCGCGGTGATCGAAATCGAGCGCGAAGCGCTGCCGAAAACCGCCGTTTATCGGGCCTTCACACCCGCTCACCTGTGGCAGCCGGGTGAGCTTGTAGAAGTGGGTTCATCTCTGCTGGTGGTAGGCTTCCCGCTAGGCTTTCATGACACACTGCACCACATGCCCGTTGCGCGGCAGGCGGTGGTCGCGTCGTCCTTCGGCCTGCGCTTCCAGGGCGAGGGCTTTTTTCTGACCGATGCGCGCACCCATCGCGGTACCAGCGGGGCGCCGGTGGTGATGCGCGTCCAGCAGCCGGTCAAACAAATGCAGGACCTGCCCTGGCGGCTGCTCGGTGTCCACTCCTCACGGCTGGATGTGGGGACTCGAGACCTGGAAGTGGATGAAGCGCTGGGGCTCAACTGCTCCTGGTATGCGGACATCCTTCTGACGCTGACCCAGCGGTAACATTTAGAAGGGGAGGGTTAGTTTAAAAATATCACATAACCCTTTGATTAATAAATAAGATGAAATCGCTAATATCACCCAGCCGCTGACTTTTCGGAAGGCGTGGTCGGCGATACGATCCAGCAGCCTGGTTCCAACTCGGGTCCCACCAACGGCGGTACCCATGGCGAGGAGGTAAAACCATCCGGGAATATCCTCGACGACTCCGACGATGAGGCCGTAGTACACCAGCTTCAAGAGATGGCCCAGGGTCTGGGTGATGGCCTTGCTGGCAACGATCTGATGCCGGTTCAGCGTCGAGTTTAGATAGAACATGTCCAGCAGCGGTCCAGATGCCCCTGCCAGCAACTGAGTCGATGTCACCCCCAGGCCGCACAGGCAGGACGTGCCGCGACGATTCATGTCCAGGGCGTTCAGCCGCGGCAGCAAACGGGCCAGCCAGGGCAGGGCGCCGACAACGACCAGCACCACGGCCGGGTCCGGCACCAGATTCATCAGGCTGAAACCGACCAGGGCGAGTCCGGCGCCGGCTACATAGGCGGGCAGGATCCGCCACTGCACGTGACGGCGCAGAATCCAGCAGCGCGATGCGTTGGCGGTCGCTTGAACTGCGCCGTGTATCATCATCGCCGCCGACACGGATACCGTGGAGACCAGAATCGCCATCAGGATCATCCCGCCGGCCATGCCGAGGATGCCCGAGAGCAACGCGGTGGCGAAAACGCTGATGATTATAAGGGCCTGCAGGCTCATGGCGCGGGAGCATGCCAGACGACCAGTCATGAAAAAAGAGAATAAATAGAATATCATCTATGCGTTTAGAGAAATTGTAGTAACCTGACGGACGCGGGGCTGGCAACCGATGATCGAAAATCTTGAAACGCTGGTGGCGCTTTCCAAGACGGGCACCATGATGGAAACGGCCACCGTTCTGAAAATATCCCAATCGGCGGTGAGCAAGCGCATTGCGGTTTTGGAGCGCTACTACGACCGATCGCTGATCGAACGCCACGGCCGGCGCGTGGTGCTCACCTATCACGGCACCCGGCTGGTGGAAAAAGTGACACCGCTCATTTCCGAGCTGCGGAGCGTCTTTCTCGAAGACAATGCGCTGCGCAAGGGCAAAATCATCATGGGCGTGTCGGAGGCGATACTCGCCAGCTGGGGGCCGCGGCTGTTTGCCAAGGTGCAGCGTGAGATGCCCGAGGTGGAGTACACGTTTCACGCCCAGCGCTCGCCCATCGTGTTGGACCGGATTCGTTCCGGAGAATATATGGTCGGCATCTGCACCGGGTCTCCGGATGCCGACACTGACCTGCAGAGCGAGGTCATCCGCCTGGAACCCATGGTCATACTCCCCTCCGGACTGCAGCCGCTGGACTACCGCACCGGCGACGAGCTGGACGTCATCACCATCGAATCCCGCTCCGGTGCCTGGCGTTCCATCGAGGACGACATGCGGCGCCTGAAGCTGGTGCGTCGGGTCTCGCTGGAGTCGTTTTTCAGCGTCGCGCAGATGGCGCTGGCCGGATTCGGCCATGGCCTGGTGCCGGAGGGCGTGGCAAAAACGCTCGGCGTGAAGCCCCGGCAGCTGATCCCGCTGAACGAATCCGGGTTGAACCGGCCGGTGAGGTTCGTTGCCCGGAAGTCCATGTTCTCGCAGCCACTGGTTCAGAATTTCTATCGGGCCGTGTCACAATTGGCGGGAACCGTCTGATCGCCTGCGCGCTTCACTGAGCGCCCGGCTGTAATTGCGAGGATCGTAAATGGACATCTATCTGCATCACTATCCACCGTCGCTGTTTTCCGAGAAGATCCGCCTGCTGCTGGGTTACCTGCAGCTGCCCTGGCGGTCGGTGATCATTCCGAGCATCATGCCGCGGCCGCTGCTGATGCCGCTGTCCGGCGGCTATCGGAAGACGCCGGTGCTGCAGATCGGGGCCAACGTCTACTGCGACAGCAAGATCATCGCCATGGCGCTGGCCCGCCATACAGGAGATACCAGTCTCTTTGCCCAGGGTTTCACGGCCCATCGGGTCGCCGATTGGGCGGATGGAACCCTTTTTCCGGTTACCGTCGCGCTGAATTTCTCGCCCAAGGCGGTAGAGGTCATGATGGGTAGCTTTCCGCCGGAGGAGGCGGCTGCTTTTCAGAAGGACAGGGCGGATCTGACCCAGGGTGCCAGCATCACCAGCTTCAGCGCCGAGGCCGCGGAGGGGTATCTGCATCACTACCTGTCGGAACTCGACCGCAGCGTCAGTACCGGCTATCTGTTTGGCGCGGCGCCCAGCATTGCCGACTTTTCCCTGTATCATTGCCTGTGGTTTCTGAATAACAATCCGATCAACGCACCACTGCTGGATCGCTACGGCGTGGTCTGTGAATGGATGTCACGGATGGCTGCCTTTGGCCACGGCGCAATGGAAGACTCGGATGGCGAGGCGGCGCTGGCTGCGGCTAATGGGTCCGAACCCGTGCTGCCCGCGCTGGTTGACGCTCTGCCGGATGGGTTTGCCCTTGGCGATCCGGTTTCCGTGACGCCGGTGGACTACGGCCGGGTGCCGGTCACCGGCACGCTGGCGGCCTGGTCAGCGGACGAGGTCGTGATCAGTCGGGAAACCTCTGAGACGGGACAGGTGTTGACCCACTTCCCATCGGCTGGGTTTGAAGTCGCGAAGTCGGTCTGACCGTATCAGCTTTCGCCGTGGTCCTCAGCGTCTGGTTCCGACTGCGGCCTGCGGAAAGATACCGGCAATACCTCGTCCTCTGCGGATGCGGGGCCTGTCTGCGTGGCGAGTGCCTGCGCTGCGGCGTCGCTGCGAACTTCCAGAATCCTGGCGATCTGGTGAGCCAACGGCGGGTGGCTTCTGGCCAGCGCCGCAATATTTTCGATAGCGAAACGCAGCACCGTCACGTCGCCAGCTGCGCGGCATGTCGCAGCCGACGCTTCCTGTCCGGTCAACGACACGATGCCGATCGCCTCACCCCGTTCATAAAACGTTTCGGCCAGAGTCTCTGCATCCCGCTCTAGGGTCTGTCGTATCTGTCCGCTAACGATCACGTAGACATCTTCGGCTATCTCTCCGGCTCTGATGAGAATTTCGCCGTCACCAAAGGTGTGAATTCGGGCACGTTCGGCAAGTTTCGAGATGGTATCTGCGTCGAGCACGTCGAATCCCTGGGACCGCTTGAGCTCAGCCACGATGTCCAGTGGCGGTTCGGCGGGCTCTCGGTCGGGCGTCTGAATCTGGTATTCCTCGGCCGCAGGCAGCGGCAGATGCAGGCCGGCGCGGCGAGCCGCGTACCAGACGCGGGAGGTGAAATCATCGACGATTTGCGGAATCAGCTTGGGCTGGTCGATGAACAGGAACGCCTCATAGCGCATCCGATCTTGCAGTACCTCGCGCAGCAGCGCCCTCGGTGGGGGATCCGCGAGCACTGAGTCGATCTGTTCTGCCAGGGCAACGAGCATCCCCTTCACCTTGTTGGGCGGATCGTCCAGAGAGAAGCCAAATGACAGCCGCAGCGTCTGCAGCGAGCTTGGTCGAGCGTAGTTGACGATGGTCTCCCTGCCGAGTACGGAGTTCGGAAAGATCAGCAGGTTGCGCTCCCGGGTGCGCACATGCACGCTGCGCCAGTTGATCTCGACCACCTCGCCCGCATCGTCCCCTACCGCGATCCAGTCGCCGATCGTGAAGGGTTTCTCGAACAGCAGGGCAATGCCCGACATGAGGTTGCCCAGGGTCTCCTGCAGGGCGAGGCCGAGAACGATGGAGCCCACACCCAACGCGGCGATCAGGCCGCCGAGATTCTGCTCCCACACCACGGCCAGCACGATGGCGGCACCCACGGCAACCAGGAGCATTCTCAGCAGATCCTGGAAAAGGCTCGGCGCGCGATAGCGCCAGCTGCCTTCAGGCGCTTGCTCGAATACCAGCAGGTTGAGAATCAGCATGCCTGCGTAGATGACGCTGATCCAGAGCGTCGTGGTCACTACCCGCACGGCAACGGTGTCAGCCGGCTCCTGCAGGATCTTCACCACAAAGATGTAGATCACCAGCAGCGGCAGCACGGTGTTGCGCAGCGCGCGCAGAATGGGCGCGATGGGCAGGGCGCGGCGATCCGCTCGATACAGCAGCTCACCCAGAATCACCACCAGCACCTGAAAGCCGATGATCAGGCCGATGCCCCAGACGAACCAGTCGGTTTCCAGCAACGCGCTCATGAAGTCAGAATCCGGTTACTCAGTCTGCCGTGAGGATCCACAGTGCTACTGCCCTTTCGCCCGCCATGCGCTCGAATTGATACCTGTCTGCGAGCGCGTCCCTGATAGCCTGGTTAACCACGATCTGACCACGTTCAGCCTCGTCCCGAGCGAAGTCCGCCTCGATTACGGCCTCTCCCCAGATCTGAAACATCAGCTCTTTGTCGTGCGAAACGTTGGTGATCACCGGACCGGCACTGATGCCGACGATGAGGTCGAGCTTGAGCTCGTAAGCCTGGGCGATGTTAGCCACCAGACTTCGCAAGTCGCGGGCAAACTCCAACGCCCGGGGCATGTGATCGAGCAGCGGCGATGACAGGCCGACGGCGGCGAGGTAAGTATCGCCCATGGTCTTGACGCGCTCGGCCCTGTGCTTGCGAGCGGCGCTGTCGGCAGCGGTGAGGAATTCAGAAAGTATGGAGACGCAAACGTCCGCCGAGTGAGAGCGGGTGATTTCGGCCAGGCCGCGGAGCTCTGCAAAGATTACGGAAACTTCGGGAATCGTCTCGCGGGCGTCTTCCGAACCCTGGCGCACGATCTGTGCAAACCGCTGGGGCAGCATGTTTTCCAGCAGTAGCTCGTTCTCTCTCGAGGCCTGCTCGATCAGCTGAGTCTGTTTGCGGGCGCTCTCTACCAGCTCGCGGAACGAGTGGGCCAGATCGCCAATCTCGTCAGAGCTGTCACCGCCGAACTCAACGCTCTCGTCCCCCGCGCCGAAACGCCGGACGCGGGCGATCAACTCGTTCACCGGTCGCACAAATGAACTCGCCAGCACCATGACCACCATGGTTATCACAACCAGTATGAGCAGGGTCTGGATCAGTGTGTTGCGGGCCAACCGATAAATGGGCTCATAGGCTTCGTCGAGGTCGACCTTGCCGACGATGGCCCAGTCGAGATCCCGCAGCCGCAGGGGCGCCCAGGACCCGAGAATCTCACGGCCACGGTAGTCGACGATGACGCCGGTTCCCGTTTGCCCGCGCAGGGCCTGCTCGGCGGCCACGGTGCGGGCCTCCTGCTCGAGGATGGGCGAACCCAGCGCGATTATGCGCTCGACCGTTGCTTCTGGCGTGCCGATGGCGCGCTGATCGGCGGCGTAACCCTGCGGATCTTCGATGAGGAAACGCGAGGTGGAACGCAGCAGATAGTCAGGACCGATCAACACGGTCTCGCCCGTTTTTCCCAGCCCGTCCCGTTCCCACTGCTGGTTGCCGGTAATGACCCGACCCAAGGCCTCGGTGGATTCCTGAACGGCGACGACGCCAACGGGGCGACCGTTGGCAAACACGGGCGCTGCAACGAAGAGGGCCGGCGCGCCGAAACTGGGTCGATAGTGCTCGAAGTCGATGATATGGGCGGCGCTCCGGTCGGGGTTGCGCTGCACCATGCGAAACAGACGCGCCAGGTTGCTTTGGGCATGAGGACCGCCGATCAGGTTGGTGCCGAAATCCACTTCTTTGGCGGTGGAGTAGACGATGTCTCCGCTGACGATGTCGATCATGAAAAGATCGTAGTAGCCGAAACCGTTGGCGATGCGCCTGAGTACCGGGTGCCACTGGTCGTGAAGGCGGGAGTAGTCAGAGCCGTCGCCGGGGTCGTCCAGCTGTATCCGGTTGTCTTGCGGGTACGGATTGGTTGCCAGGTAGTGATACTGCAGATAGCGCCCCGCATTTGTCTCGGGAAAGACACTCAGCAACTCCGGCGTGCCTTCCACCGTGGCGTCCAGCGCTGGCAGGAACTGCTCTCGGTAAAAGGTCTCCAGCGCGCTCAGCGCTACCGGTTCGAGTTCTGCCTCGGCGAGCGCTTGGAAACTCGCGGAGAGCTGACCGAGCATGACCCCCATGTTTGGTGAATCGGCGAGCACCTCAACTTCGTCGGTTACGGCTTCCAGGTACTGCTCGATGGCATCGGCGCGGGACGCGCGAAGGCTGATGAGGTGTGAGAAGACAGACTGCTGCACCGTTTTGTAGCTTTCCATGTAGTTCAGCGTTGCCACCAGGGCAATGGAACCGAGGCTGACGCTGAGCAGCATGACGAGCAGCTTGGATTTGATACTTAGCTTGGACATTGCGGGCGGGAATCTAGCACACGGGGCTCGAAATCGCCCGCCTCCGCGGCCCTGGCGGGCCGGGGAGCCTGGGTCATGTTGTAGCGCAATGTGTTCACGGCCGGCGGTAACGGCTGGCAGATGAGAAAAGCCGCTGGTTGGCAGCTTCGCCGCCCATGGTTTCTCGATGAATCGTTGCAGTCAGCGAGGTCTATATTCGTCAGGCGGTTGCCCCGGTCCGGCACCAGCCGGCCAGTGCCGCCACCCAGTCGGGGCGACTGTTCAGGCAGGGAACCAGGGTAAAGGTTTCACCGCCGGCGGCCAGGAAAGTTTCCTGCCCGGCGAGGCCGATCTCTTCCAGGGTTTCCAGGTTGTCGGCAACGAAGGCGGGGCAGGCGACGACCAGATCTTTGACCCCTGTGCCGGGCAGGTCCTGTAGTACCTGGTCGGTATACGGCGTCAGCCAGGGCAGACGGCCCAGCCTTGACTGAAAGCTGGTGGTGTACTGATCGCTGGACAGCCGGAGTGCTTGCGCCAGGCCGGCAGTCGTTTCCAGGCACTGATGCCGATAGCAGGTCGCGTGCGCCGGCGAAGGGGTGGCGCAGCAGTCGGGACGCTGCAAACAGTGGTTTCCGGTAGGGTCGGCCCGGGTTAAATGGCGCTCCGGCAGTCCGTGGTAGCTGAGCAGCAGATGGTCCCAGGATTCAGGCAGGTGTTCGCGGATCAACGCCGCCTGGGCTGAAATGTAGTCGGCGCGGTCATAGAAGGGCGGCAGGACGGTCAGAGTCATCGTGTTTTCCGTAAGCTGCCGTACCCGCTCTACGGTAGTGGTGCAGGTAGAGTCCGCGTACTGAGGGTACAGCGGCACCAGTAAGAGCTCGGTGACTCCCTGTTCGCGGAGTTCGGTGATCGCTGATTCCATGCCTGGCGTTCCATAGCGCATGGCCAACGCGCAGGGAATGTCCAACTGCGCAGACAGAGCGCCCTCCAGGTCCCGGCTGTGGTGCAGCAGCGGTGAGCCGGTGCCGGGACCCGCATGGTTCCAGATTTTGGCGTAGGCTTCGGCACTGCGTTTCGGTCGGAAAGGCAGGATGAAGCAGGAGACTATCATCCGCCGAATCGGCCAGGGCACATCCAGGACATAGGGGTCCATCAGGAAGTCGCCAAGATATCGGCGAACGTCGGCTGTGCGGCAGCTCGCCGGAGTACCGAGATTCACCAACAGAATGCCACGAGACACGGCTTCTCCTTCTGGTTGAGGGTCCGGGCGTGCTGGTTATTTGCCCGTGCTTTCCCGATCCCGGGACGCGCTTTGTGCGCGTAGATGTGATGGGATAGTATCCGCGCTCCTTTGGGTTGTCATGGGTTTACCTTGGCCCTCATCATCGATTACGACGCGGGAAACCTTCGTAGCGTGCAGCGGGCCTGCCGCGAAGTCGGGCTGGCGGCGGAAATCACCGCCGACCCGGACGCGCTGGCCCACGCCGAGCGGATCATCTTTCCCGGCGTGGGTGCGGCCGGCAGCGCCATGCGCAGCATCACCAGCCGCGGTATCGACCAGGCGCTCAAAGAAGCTATTGCTCGAGGGACCCCGGTTCTCGGCATCTGTCTGGGGATGCAGATCTCGCTGGATCGCTCCGAAGAAAACGATCAGCAGACGCTTGGCCTGATTCCGGGGACGGTACGCCGGTTCCGTTTCGACCGTCCCGAGCTGAAGATCCCTCACATGGGCTGGAACGAAGTCCGCGTGGTCAAGCCTCACCCGCTGCTGGCCGATATCGAGCCCGGCGACGAGTTTTATTTCGTTCACGCCTACTATCCGGACCCGGATCGAAGCGAGGATGTGTATGCGGTAACCGATTACGAGATCGAGTTTGCCTGTGCCCTGGGTCGCGACAACTACTTCGGCATGCAGTGCCACCCGGAGAAGAGCGGACGCGTTGGCCTGCAGTTGCTGAGGCGGTTTGCCAGCTGGGACGGCACATGCTGAGCAAAAGACTGATCGCCTGTCTCGATGTGCGCGACGGCAAGCTGGCCAAGAGCGTTAAGTTCGTCGATACCAGAGACATCGGTGATCCGGTGGAAAAAGCCCGGGCGTACTATCTGGACGGACTGGACGAGCTGGTTTTCTACGACATCACAGCATCCAGCGACAGGCGCAACATCATGCTGGATGTTGTGGAAGCGGTTGCAGAGCAGGTATTCATTCCGCTCTCCGTAGGCGGCGGGGTTCGGTCGGTTGCTGACGCCACGGATCTGCGCCTGGCGGGGGCGGAAAAGATCAATGTGAATTCGGCCGCGGTTCAGCGTCCAGCGCTCATTGCCGAATGCGCGAATGCTATCGGCAATCAGAACGTGGTGTTGTCCATGGATATACGGCGGGTAGACGTCAGCGACGCCTGCCCGTCGGGCTACGAGATCGTGATCAACGGTGGCCGCACGCCGGTGGGCCGAGATGCCCTGGCCTGGGCCCTGGAAGGCGAGCGCCTGGGCGCCGGCGAGCTGGTGGTGAACGCTATCGACGCCGACGGCACCCGGGATGGCTATGAGTTGCGGCTGACCGCGTTGCTCGCCGAGGCGGTGCGCATTCCGGTCATCGCTTCGGGCGGTGCCGGTCGCCCCGAGCATCTTTACGACGCGCTGACGGCGGGAAAGGCGGATGCCGCCCTGGTCGCGTCCATGGTGCATTATGGTGACTACAAAGTCAGCGAGCTGAAACAGTATCTGCACGACCGCGGCGTGAAGATGCGCATGTGCTGGTAAACATGAGGAGAGCACCGTGAAGGCAATTCGCGTGGAAGGCGATGATCTGGTCTGGGGCGAGGCGCCGGAACCCGAGCTCGGGGTGGGCCAGGTGCGCATCGAGGTGCACGCCAGCGCGGTCAATCGGGCGGATCTCGTGCAGCGCTCGGGCGGCTATCCGCCGCCGCCCGGCGCCAGCGACATTCTGGGTCTTGAGTGTGCAGGGACGGTGCTCGAGGTGGGCGAGGGTGTCACCCGGGTGTGCAGTGGTGACCGGGTCTGCGCCCTGCTGGCCGGCGGGGGTTATGCGGAACAGGTGGTGGTGCCGGCAGGGCAGGTCCTGCCGATACCCGCCGGACTCGATATGCAGCAGGCGGCAGCCATTCCCGAAGTCTTTGCCACCGCCTATCTCAATCTGTTCATGGAGGCAGGCCTGCGTAAAACCGAACGGGTGCTGCTGCACGCCGGCGCGAGCGGTGTGGGTACTGCGGCCATTCAGCTGTGCGCGGCGTTTCATAGCCCCTGCTTCGTGACCGTCGGCGGTGAGGACAAAATCGAACGCTGCGTTGCGCTGGGTGCCGAAGGCGGGTTCAACCGTCACATTGGCGATTTCCTGCCGGCGGTCCAGGCCTGGGCCGGGGAGGGCGGCGTGGATGTGGTGCTCGATCCCGTAGGCGCCGCTTACTTCTCGCAGAATCTGAGCTGCCTCGGTCTTGGTGGTCGGCTGGTCCTTATCGGCCTGATGGGCGGCCTGGAGACCGAAGTGAACCTGGGCGTGCTCATGATGAAGCGGCTGCGGGTCGTTGGTTCGACCCTGCGGGCGCGGCCGGTATCAGAGAAGTCGCTGGTGATGGACGCGCTGCGTGACCGGGTGTGGCCGCTGCTGGCGTCGGGTGACATCAGGCCTATTGTCGAGGCCGTGGTGCCCGTTCAGGAAGCGGATCGGGCCCATCGGCTCATCGCCGGCAATGATACCGTTGGCAAGGTGGTCATCCAGATCCGTTAGCAAGACTGCTAGCTGCCGATGCTGCGCAACTGGTCCCGCAGCGTGGCGAGCGCCGCTGCCGCCTCCTGCTGTTTTTCGCGTTCTTTGGCGACCACTTGCGCTGGCGCTTTCTCCACGAAACTCGGGTTCTGCAGCTTGCCTTCCAGGCGCAGGAGTTCTGCTTCTTTCTTTGCGATCTCTTTACCTAGCCTGTTCGTTTCCGCATCCAGGTCTATGAGGCCCGCAAGGGGCACCATGACTTTGAGGTTGCCGACCAGAGCCAGAGCGTTGGGCGGCACCTGGGCGCCCGCCGCCAGCCAGGTGATTTCTTCAACCTTGCCCAGGCGCTTGAACAGATCCTCGGTCACCGTCGCCAGTTGCCGGTCGCCCTCGTCGCCGTCCTGGAACAGAATGCTGACGGGCTGCCCCGGCTTGATGTTGGCTTCGCCGCGTATATTGCGTATTCCGAGTATCACGTCCTTGAGCCAGGCGATGGCGGCGTCGGCCTCCGGGTCGGCGGGAACGTGGGCCGGCTCCGGAAACGGCTGAAGCATGATGGTGTCGGCATGATTGCCCAGCAGCGGCGCGACCTCCTGCCAGATAGACTCGGTAATGAAGGGAATTATCGGATGCGCGGCGCGCAGCAGAATCTCCAGAACGCTCAGCAACGTGCGCCGCGTGCCACGCAGCAGCGCCGGATCCGCCTGCTCGTTCCACAGCAGCGGTTTGGTCAGCTCCAGATACCAGTCGCAGTACTCGTGCCAGACGAACTCATAGACGCTGTTCGCATAGAGGTCGAAGCGGAAAGTTTCGATGGCGCGCTGGGAATCCGCCAGCAGGTGGTGAGTCCGGGACAGGATCCAGCGGTCTGCCAGGGAAAGCTCGGCAGGGCCGTCCAGCTCTGCCTCTTGACAGTTCATCAGAACGAAGCGGGTCGCGTTCCAGAGTTTGTTGCAGAAGTTGCGATAGCCTTCGATTCGATGCAGGTCAAACCGCACGTCTCTGCCGGTGCTTGCCAGGGCGCAGAAGGTGAAGCGCAGCGCGTCGGTGCCGTAGGACGGAATGCCTTCGGGAAAGTCCCGACGGGATGCTTTCTCTATCTGCGGCGCCAGCTGCGGCTGGGTAAGATTGGAGGTGCGTTTCTCCACCAGAGCATCCAGGCTGATGCCGTCGATCAGATCCAGAGGGTCGAGGCCGTTGCCCTTGGTTTTCGACATCTTCTGGCCCTCAGCGTCCCGCACCAGGCCATGGATATAGACTTTGCGGAAGGGTACCTCACCGGTGAACTTCAGCGTCATCATGATCATCCGGGCGACCCAGAAAAAGATGATGTCGTGTCCTGTGACCAGGACGTTCGTGGGGTGATAACGCTTCAGCTCTTCGGTATCTTCCGGCCAGCCCAGGGTGCCGAATGTCCACAGCGCCGAAGAGAACCAGGTTTCCAGCACGTCGGGATCCTGGTGCAGGGCGGTGTTCTGGTCCAGGCTGTTGTTTGCGCGGGCTTCTTGTTCGCTGCGCGCCACGTAGAGGTTGCCGGCTTCGTCATACCACGCGGGAATCCGATGGCCCCACCACTGCTGGCGTGAGATGCACCAGTCCTGGATGTTGCGCATCCAGGAGAAGTAAACGTTTTCGTATTGCCGGGGAACAAACTCCACATCGCCGTTCTCCACGGCGGCGATTGCCGGTTCCGCCAGCGGTTGAATTTTGACGAACCACTGGTTAGTGAGCAGGGGTTCTATCACCGCGCCGGATCGGTCACCTCTGGGCACCATCAGCTTATGGTCTTCCACCCGATCCAGCAGACCCAGCGCGTCCAGGTCGGCAACCACCCGCTTGCGCGCTGCATAGCGATCCAGGTTTCGGTATGCCTCTGGCGCATTGTCGTTGATAGAAGCGTCTTCGCTGAGGATGTTCACCAGCGGAAGCCCGTGGCGGGCGCCAACCTCGTTGTCATTGAAATCGTGGGCCGGCGTGATCTTGACGCAGCCCGTGCCGAACTCGCGGTCGACATAATCATCGGCAATGATGGGAATCGCCCGACCCACCAGGGGTAGGATCACCTGTTTGCCGATGAGGCTCTGATAGCGCGCGTCGTCGGGGTGCACGGCGACTGCGGTATCGCCGAGCATGGTCTCGGGGCGAGTGGTTGCCACCACCAGATAGTCCAAACCGTCTGCGGTCGTGCCGTTGGCGAGAGGATAGCGGAAGTGCCACAGGTGGCCCTGCTCCTCGTTGTTCTCGACCTCCAGGTCGGAAATTGCCGTCTTCAGCGCTGGGTCCCAGTTCACCAGACGCTGGCCGCGATAAATCAGACCTTCCTCGTGAAGGCGCACGAATACTTCCAGAACCGCGCGGGAGAAGCCTTCGTCCATTGTGAACCGTTCGCGGGACCAGTCGAGCGAGGATCCCATGCGCCGCAGCTGCTTGGAAATGCTGCCGCCTGAGTGCGCCTTCCAGTCCCAGACCCGCGCGATGAAGGCGTCGCGACCGATGTCATAGCGGGTCTTGCCCTCAGCGTTGAGCTGTCGTTCCACCAGCATCTGGGTCGCGATGCCCGCGTGGTCGGTGCCCATCTGCCAGAGGGTGCTGTCGCCCTTCATGCGGTGGTAGCGGATCAGCGCGTCCATCAGCGTGTGTTGGAACGCGTGGCCCATGTGCAGGCTGCCGGTAACATTCGGCGGCGGAATGACAATGGAAAAGGCTGCACCGTTCCCGGTTGGGGCGAAATAGTTGGCGTTCTCCCACTGCGCGTAGAGCTGCTGCTCGATTTCGTGAGGGTCGAAACTATTCTCCATGCGCGTCTTCACCGGGCTGAGCATCGTTGAATCGATGTTTTACGGCGGCCTCCAGCTGATCGCCGATGGCGGTGAGCAGCTCCGCCCGCAGGTCGTCAATTCGTTCCTGCACCGTTTGACGCAGCCAGCGATGGAGGGTTTGGTCTATGCGCACCTGCAGCGCTTCGTTCAGCTCATCCGTATCCTGAGGCGTCCACTGCTGGCTGTGCGCTTCGATGGATCCGCGGGCTTCATCCAGCAACCCTGCGGCGGCTTGACGCCAATCATCACCGAGCAGGCGGGTGAACATGTCGTCGTCAAGCCCGATCGGAGATTCCTCTGCCTTCGTCACAGGGGCCTGGTCCGTTTCCGGCGCTTGCTCCGGCTCGGACGTCTGTTCGACGTCAGAGGTATGTTGCAGGTCGGGCCCTGGTTCCGGCTTGAGTGCCTCGGCTGTCTCGCTGAGGGTCGGCTCGTCGACGTCCATGACGCCTTCCAGCTCGTCTACCACGTCGTCAAGTACAGGTACGTCGTCTTCCCCTGGTTTTTCGGCTTCGACAGGCGGTTGCGCGGCTTCGACCTCCTGTGGATGTGTCGTTTCAGCCTCGCCTTGCGCGGCTCTTTCCTCTTCTGTCAGCAGCGTACGGATCGATTCCAGGTCACCCAGCAACGCGTTCGCACCCTTGTCCGATTTTTTTGCGTTCATGCGGCCTCCCAGTCTTCCAGCTCGTGATGAAAAAGCGGGTAACCCCGGTCGCGGTAGAACTTGTATCTTTCGCGACCAAGATCGCGGGTAGCTTCCACCACGACCTCTGCTACCCGGTCGAAGCGTCCGAAAAAAGTGGGAATTTCGGAAGCCAGATTGATGAGCACGCCGTCGGGGTCGACGGGTTGATTCCAGCCCAGCAGCAGTGGAGAAGGCTGTGTCAGGGTGGCGCCCTCGCAGTCGTGCGGTATGAACCGGTGTTCGGGATAATGCCAGAGCATCTCGTCCAGTTCCGCAGCCGCAGGCTGGTCGTCGGTATGGATGTGCACCCTGTTGCCTGTTGTGACCGCTTTCGCGGCCAGGCGGCAGGCGAAACGGTGTGCGGCGGCCAGATCCACGTCCTGCAGGATATAGAAATCCACCCGGGTCATTGGTTTTTCCAAGGTGTCGGTGCTTGGAAAGCCGGCCGGGTCATTGGTCTCGCCGCCGCGTCGAATTAAGGGAATCAGGCCGGTTCATCTGCCCGCCTGCTGGCACAGGTAACGGAACAGAAGCCCAACGGGCCGGCCGGTGGCGCCCTTGGCAGCGCCGCCCTGGAAAGCGCTGCCGGCCACGTCCATGTGTGCCCACGTGTACTTGCCGGTGAATCGCGCCAGGAAGCAGGCGGCGGTGATGGCGCCCGCGCCGGCGCTGCCGATGTTGGGAATGTCGGCGAAGTTGCTTTTCAGCGATTCCTGATACTCATCCCACAGCGGCATGCGCCAGGCGCGGTCGCCGGACCACTCCCCAGCCTCCACCAGCGCCGTGGCCAACTCGTCGCTCTTGCTGAACACGGCGGACGCGTGGGAACCCAGTGCCACGATGGTAGCTCCGGTCAGGGTGGCAACGTCGATAACGGCTCCGGGCTTGAAGCGCTCGGCATAGGTCAGCGCGTCGCAAAGCACCAGGCGACCCTCAGCATCGGTGTTGAGAATCTCCACCGTTTTACCGGACATGGTGCGTACGATGTCACCGGGACGGGAAGCCTTGCCGCTGGGCATGTTCTCAGCCGCCGCCACCAGGGTGACGATGTTGATCGGTAGTTTCGCCTCTGCCGCTGCGCGGGTGGCGCCAAGTACTGTGGCCGCACCGCACATGTCGAATTTCATCTCGTCCATGTTGGCGCCGGGTTTCAGGCTGATCCCGCCGGTGTCGAAGGTAATGCCCTTGCCAACCAGTGCGATGGGCGCATCCCCGCGTTTGCCCCCGTGGTATTGAACGACGATGAGCCGTGCTGGCGTTTCGGTACCGGCCGTTACCGACAGAAAGGCGCCCATGCCCAGCTCGGCCATGCGCTTTTCGTCCAGCGACGATACTCTGACATTTTCCAGCCGGGAAAGCTTGCGGGCTTCTTTCAGAAGATAGCTCGGGTTGCAGACGTTGGGTGGCTGATTGCCGAGATTGCGCGCCAGATCCAGCCCCTGCTGGAGAGCGTTGGCCTGACGAACAGCACGCTGCACCGTGGCGCGGCCGCGGTCATCGGCCAGCATCTGGACGCTGCGCAACGTCAGACTGCCATTGTCGTCCGCCTTTTTGCTTTTGTGTTCCGAAAACTGATACAGCGCGTTGGCCAGGGCGCTGAGCCCGGCGCTGGCCCGCCAGTGCAGATCGTGGTTTTTCACTTTCGCACTGGTCAGGGCCCAGACGGCCTGGGGGACGGGCAAGGTTTTCAGCGTCTTCGCGGCGGTCGAGGCGATCTTTCGAAAGGTGGCAGCGTCGAGGTCCGCGTCTGCGCCGCCGGCCACCAGCAGCCGCGCTACCGTTTTGCCGGCAGCCAGCTGCACCACGCAGACTTTGCCCGCCTTATCCTGGAAATCCCGAAGCGCCGCGTCCAGCAGCTTGAGTTCGCCCTGCGCCCTGGCCACGCGTCTGGCCTGGGAAACACCGGTGACGAGGCAGGGTGTTTTGACATCGGCGATCGAGGCGATTCGAGTGGCGTACTTCATGGGTCTCCTTTCTGGTACACAGGCTGCCTGATAAGCGGGTAAATCAATTATCGACTATTTGAACGTCAAGTCAGGGCGTTTGGGCCGATTGAATCGGGCCGATTCTAAATTAAAACAATTACTTGGCATATGGCGCTTCTGGTCGAGCCGGAGTCACGACGGGACCATTGTCATCCACGAGCCGGTTTGGGCAGCGTGACGACTTCGGTACCGGAGAGCAGGTCCGACCAGCTGCGCCCGCGGCGGTCGAACAGAATCCATAGATAACCCAGGCCGAGACTGAGGAAGCAGAGTAGGGCGCCAAAAAAACGCGCGGTGACCTGACGCAGAGATATAGGCCCGCCGTCGGCAGACCGGAGCGCCAGCCGCCACGCCAGCATGCCGGCAGTCTGGCCCCTTGCCAGCCAGAAGTAAGCAAAGAAGCCGTAAAGCTCGAGAAAAAGAATCGTCTGCACCGGGGCGCCGAACACGCTGCCGTTCGTTACGGCGACCATGGGAAAGAGGGTGGCCATCCAGATTGCCAGCATCAGCAGGGTGTCGTACAGCATCGCCGCCAACCGGCGAGGCAGGCCGGCGGGAGCGAGAAGTTCTGCCCCGGCAGGGGGGGCTTTTGCAGGGGTCTGGATCGGGGTATCTCAGAAAGCGGCGAGATGATCGGCCACGCGGACAGGTCGTCCGCAGAACTCTTCGCGGCTCATGGCCTCCAGCGTGTCGAGATCTTCACAGTTGGCCCACAGTCGCCGGCCGTCCGGCAGCAGACAGGCAAGATGGCCTACCGTTGGGCCCTCGGGCCCGTACATCACGGTATAGCTTTCCACCGTCGCATCGCCGTCGTAGTCCATTGCCACTTCGCGGCTTGGCGTGGCGTCCACTTCAGCCTGCACGTCCTGATGCTGAAAGGGTTGCGCCGGTGGGGCTGCGGAATATACGCCGAACGCATGCTTGGTCAGATAGCCACCATTGGCAGTGATCAGACAGCGGGCATCAGGCGCTTCGCGCAGCAGTTCCACGCCTCGGGCAATAGAGTGCATCACGTAGTTGTTCAGCGGCCCGCCCGCGAAAGTCAGACCGCCGGTAATGGTCAGCGGTCGTGAGGTATCCAGGCCGATCTCGGCGGCGGCTACCTGTACGGCCACCGGGAAGCAGCTGTAGACGTCAACCAGGTCCAGATCCGTGGGGCTCAGCCCTGCCAGCTCCAGTGCCCGGCCGCCGGCGATGCGGATCGCCGGTGACGTGTAGAGGTTGTCCCGGTTCGACACGTAGTAGTGATCGTGCGCGTCGGTACCCGCCCATGGATACACCCACTTGTCCTCGGGGATGCCCAGCGCGCGCGCCTTGGAAACGGAACACAGGATGAGCGCCGCGCCCTGATCGACGTTGTTGTTGGAGTTCATCAGCTTCGGATACGGAAAGGACACGGGCCGGTTGGTCTTTGACAGGGTGCGAATCTCCTCCGCCGTTTTCGCCTCGCGAATCCAGGCGTGGGGATTCT
>JAHEEG010000216.1:3179-4960 GCA_024640825.1 Gammaproteobacteria bacterium | reverse complement strand
CAGCGTGTGGGTTATCAGATCATCAATATTGATCTTGCCATTCATGTACCAGTCGACGATTTTCGGCACGTCGGTGCGGCCTTTGGCACCGCCAAACGCGGTACCGCGCCAGACCCTGCCCGTAACCAGCTGGAACGGCCGGGTGCTGATTTCCTGGCCGGACGCCGCCACGCCGATGATGATGCTCTCACCCCAGCCTTTGTGGCAGCACTCCAACGCCTGGCGCATGACCTGGACATTGCCGATACACTCGAAGGAATAGTCCACCCCGCCATCGGTCAGGTCGACGATGGCCCCGACTACGTCATTTACCTCTGCCGGATTGACGAAGTCGGTCATGCCGAACTTCTCCGCCAATGGCTTCTTTGCCGGGTTCAGGTCAACCCCGATGATCCGGTCTGCGCCAACCAGCCGCGCACCCTGTATGACATTGAGGCCAATGCCGCCGAGGCCGAAAACGGCAACTGTGGAGCCTGGCTCCACCCCGGCCGTGTTGATCACCGCACCGAGACCCGTTGTCACGCCGCAGCCGATGTAGCAAACCTTGTCGAACGGCGCGTCCTGACGAATTCTGGCAACGGCAATCTCCGGCAGCACCGTGAAGTTAGAGAAGGTGGAGGTACCCATGTAGTGGTGCAGCACCTCCCCCTGCAGGGAAAAACGGCTGGTTCCGTCCGGCATGACCCCTCGACCCTGGGTCTCCCGAATAGCCCCACACAGGTTCGTCTTCCCGGAGACACAGAATTTGCATTGCCGGCACTCGGGTGTGTACAGCGGTATCACGTGGTCGCCCGGTTGCAACGAGGTTACCCCCGGGCCTGTCTCTAAGACGACGCCTGCGCCCTCGTGACCCATGATGGACGGAAAAAGACCCTCCGGGTCAGCCCCGGACAACGTATAAGCGTCCGTATGGCAGATTCCGGTGGCCTTGATCTGCACGAGGACCTCGCCAGCCCTGGGGCCTTCCAGCTGAACGGTTTCAACGCTTAGCGGCTTGCCCGGCTCGAACGCTACCGCGGCTCGGGTATCCATCGATTCCCTCCTTCCCAATGACCTTGTCGCTGAGGCTAACGTCTCAGTCCGCAAAAGCAATAGCGGGTACAATGGCCTTTCTTATTCTGCAGTTCACCACCGTTGCGCTTCGATCTCCGCGTCAAAAACTGGCAGAGCTACATTCCCATCGTGGAGGTAGCCAGTCGCTATCGCCGGGACGATTTCAGCCACGACCTCATCGCCGGCATCGTCGTGGGGGTAATCACTGTCCCTCAGGCCGTCGCGTACGCATTTCTGGCGGGACTGCCGGCTCAGGCAGGACTGTACGCCTGTCTTGCACCCATGGTGATCTACGCCATTCTCGGTTCCTCCCGCCATCTGGTGGTGGGTCCCGTCGCCATTGCCGCGCTCATGGTGGCAGCCACCGTCGCCCGGCACGCGCCCGAATACGGTGACGCCTACCTGGGTATCACTACGGTTCTGTGTCTGCAGGCGGGGATCTTTCTGTGGCTGCTGCGCCTGTCGCAAATGGGTGGGCTGGTGAATCTGCTGAGCCACCCGGTAATTACCGGATTCGTCAATGCAGCGGCCATACTGATCATTATCAGCCAGCTGTCAGCGCTCACGGGCATATCCAGCGGCGGCACAGCTGACGCGCTGACCAATCTGCTGGCTCTCAGCAGAAATTTTCTGAATTTCAATCCGGCGACGCTGGTCATCGGCATCGGCTGCCTGCTGAGCCTGTGGCTGATTCAGCGCTACGCGCTGTCGCTGCTGAGGCTGATGAA
>JAHEEG010000216.1:0-3169 GCA_024640825.1 Gammaproteobacteria bacterium | reverse complement strand
GCCGATCATCCGCTGAGCCGCATCGGTCCCATGCTGGTAGCCTCCCTGGCAACGGCCATCGTGGCTTTCTGGAATCTGGACGACCAGCTTCAGATCGCCGTGGTGGGGTTCGTGCCGTCTGGACTGCCGAGCTTTACCCTGCCGCCTTTCAGCTGGTCCATGTGGACCGACCTTGCGCCCGCATCAGCCGCCATCGCCGTGGTCTCCTACGTGGAAAGCTTCTCGATCGGAACCACCCTGGCAACCCGGGAGCGAACCCGCATCAACAGTCATCAGGAACTGATCGCCCTGGGGGCGGCAAACATCAGTGCGGCGTTCACGGGCGCTTATCCCGTCGCCGGCAGCTTTTCCCGCTCGAGCGTCAACTATCAGGCCGGAGGCCGAACGCCGGTCAGCTCGCTGGTCTGCGCCGTGGTGATCATCGTCACCCTGCTCTACCTGACGCCGCTGTTCGCGGCACTGCCTCACGCGGCACTGGCCGCGATCGTCGTGGTTTCCGTCGTCGGCATCATCGATTTCGGCAGCGTACGCCGACACTGGCGCGTCTACCGCGAAGACAGCATCACCGAGCTCGCCACCCTGTTGACGGTGCTCGCGGTCGGCGTGGAAACCGGCCTGATTACCGGCGTCGCGCTGTCCATCGCGTTCTTCATCCGCAAGTCCAGCCGACCAAACCTCACCATCGTGGGGCGCATTGCCAATACGGGACACTTCCGCTCCGCCCGCCGTTACGACGTGGAAACCTTCCCCCACGTTGCGGCGATCCGAATTGACGAAAACATCTACTTCGGCAACACCAATCAGGTGGAGAACAAGCTGCTGAAGATCATTCAACGCCGGCCGGGCACCAATCACGTGCTGCTGGTGTGCAGCGCGGTGAACATGATCGATAACAGCGGCCTCGAAATGCTTTACCGAATCAATCAGAACCTGGACCGCATGGGCATCAAGCTGCATCTGGCGGAAGTCAAAACTCCGGTGATGGCGCAGCTGGAAGCGACGGATTTCGTGATGCAGATGACCGGCAGCGTATTCTTCACCACCGACCAGGCCATGAAGGACCTCTCGGAAAGGGCCTGAAATCTGGGCGGGACGCCGGCGGACCTTTACCCCGCGGGCCTGTGGTGTAAGCTCTCGGTTGGACGGGAGACAGGGAAACCATCGCATGAAACTTGGTCTGATGCTCGGCTATTCCGGCGCCGATCTGCGCATACCCATCAAAGACATCCAACTGGCCGAAAGGCTGGGCTACGATTCCGTATGGACGGCAGAGGCCTATGGCTCCGACGCCATCACGCCACTGGCCTTTATCGCCGCCCACACCGAGCGAATACGCCTGGGCACCGCGGTGATTCAGCTCGCCGGAAGGACCCCGGCCAACGCGGCCATGGCCTTCGCCACCCTGGACAAGCTGGCAGGGGGCAACCGGGCCATCTGCGGCATCGGCGTTTCCGGCCCGCAAATTGTTGAAGGCTGGTACGGACAGCCCTGGGGCAAACCGTACTACCGCATCAAAGACTACGTCACAATCATGAAGAAGATCTTCGCCCGGGAGGCGCCGGTCAGCCACGAGGGGAAAGAAATCAGCCTGCCCTTTACCGGCGAAGGCGCTCTGGGAATCGGCAAGCCGTTGAAATCTATTCTGCACATGAATCCGGACATCCCCATCTGGCTGGGCACCGGCATGGAATCCACCGTGCGCCTTACGGCGGAGATCGCCGACGGCTGGCTGCCTCTGGGATTCGTCCCCGAGACCGCGCCGCTCTACGAAAGCTGGATCCAGGAAGGCCTGGAGCGGGCGGGCAAAAGCCGGGACCAGTTCGAGATTCAGGCCATGACCCAGGTGCAGGTGACGGATGATGTACAGGGCGCGCTGGACCGTCTGAAGCCTGGCATCGCTCTGTACGTGGGCGGGATGGGCCACAAAACGAAGAACTTCCACAAAGAGATGATGATCCGACGCGGCTTCGGCGACGCCGCTGAGCGCATTCAGGAACTGTACCTTGAACATCGCAAGGCCGAGGCGATTGCCGCGGTGCCCGACGAATTCGTCGACCAGGGCGCCTTGATCGGTCCCGAAGCACGCATCCGCAAGCGTTTTCGCGACTGGGAAGCGGTAAACCTGTCGGGTCTGACCGTATCGGGCGACGAGCAGGCGATCCGCTTCATGGCGGAATGTGCGCGTCTGAACTTCGCAGCCGAATAGGCGGGGGCAACCATGTATCCAGGCAAATGGGCAGAGCTGTTTCCGGAGAAGACCGCGGTCGTTCACGCCGTAAGCGGCGAGACGGTGACCTACAAAGCGCTGAACGATCGATCTAATCAGCTGGCCCAGCTGATGTGGGAAAAGGGCCTGCGGCCCGGCGATCACGTCGCCATCTTCATGGAGAACAATCTGCGCTACTTCGAAGTGGTATGGGCGGCCCTGCGTTCCGGGCTCTACCTCACCACCATCAACCGCTACCTGACCGACGAGGAGGCCGGTTACATCCTGGATAACTCCGAATCTCGGGTAATCGTGTCGTCAAAAAAACTCGCCGAGGTTGCAAGCAACCTGCCCCGTTTTGCGCCCAGGTGCCATACCTGGCTGATGGTGGACGGCACGGACGCGGGTTACGAATCCTACGAAGGCGCGATTGCCGCGTACCCTGCAGAGCCCCTGGCGGAGGAGCCCTCTGGCCAGCTGATGCTGTATAGCTCGGGAACCACAGGACGCCCCAAGGGTATCGTCCGGCCACTGCCGGGCACCATGATTCACGAGGACGCCGGCCCGGTCGGCGCGCTGCAGAAAGGCCTGTGGGGCTTTGATGAGAACACCGTGTACCTGTCGCCGGCGCCCCTGTACCACTCGGCGCCCATCGGCTTCACCATCGCCGCGCTGGCCCTTGGCGGCACCGTGGTGATGATGCCCCGCTTCGACGAGCGGGGTGCCCTGCAGGCCATCGAGGATTACCAGGTAACCCACAGCCAGTGGGTGCCCACCATGTTCACCCGGATGCTCAAGCTGCCGGAAGAGGACCGCTCCGGCTTCGACCTGTCGTCGCACAAGGTCGCCATCCACGCCGCCGCACCCTGCCCGGCCGGCATCAAGCAGCAGATGTTCGAATGGTGGGGACCCATTATTTACGAGTACTACGGCGGCACCGAGCTGAACGGGCTGACCCACTGC
>JAHEEG010000215.1:1767-4986 GCA_024640825.1 Gammaproteobacteria bacterium | reverse complement strand
GCCGGCGGGGGTGTCGCTCGAATATTCATTCAGACTCCTCCGTATTGTTCGAGTGGGAAGTCCCTGGCGCGTGACCTGCTTTGTTATTACTTTAAATAAGTAGCAGCACAGACGGAGAAGTCAAGGATAGGAAACTCTTTCGCGTTTGCAAGTCTCGGGGCACGGAAACCGTGCCGCTGAATCCTCCTGCCAGGTCCGAAAGAGTCGGTAAGCCATGTACCCGGGGTCTTTTCGGGTTGATCTGGCAGCGGTTCCGGGTGCCTCGTTTGGTCGACTTCGTGAATTTCGGGGATTCGGCCACCTGCGGGCCGAGCGGTCTCGCCGGAGTGCCGTTCAGGCGATATCCGATACCGCGTGATAGGTGAGGGGAATGGTCTGGCCGGTTCATTACCACTCTTGACGAGCCTTCTCGTGCCCGGCGTGCGGTTGGAATAGTAGCCGTAGTAGCGAACCAGGTGCTGGTATTTGTCGGGGATGTGGTTCATGAGCATGCGCAGCCACTTCAGAGCCGGCATCAGCTGATAGTTGCGTTTCAGAGTGGCGTGCAGCCTGGAGCGGTGGATGACCATGCCGGACTTCTTGTCGTAGCGCATCTTCTCAAGGGCGAAGGGGCAGCGAATCATGTATCGGGCTAGACGTTGTCGGCCTTTGGCGTCGGCGGCTTTGCTGCGGATCCAGCCACTCGCAATAGGCGAGCATACGCTTCTGATGACAGCTCGGACAGAAGTAGCGAGTTTTGCAGGAAAAGGCCCGCAGGGCCAACAGACACCGAAGGTGCCCGAAGGGCGAGCGAAGCGAGTCCATTCTGCCCCTGGTCACCATACTCCTCTATACCCGACGCATCGATGGCGATGCGCCAGTGACAATCCAACCCGCTCTATTCGATCGCGCCCAGGTGTTTATCCAGCCAGTCGAGGGTCTCGCTGATCAACTGGTTCGTGCTGTAGGCGGCGACAAATGCCTGGTACTGTCTAATGGTGACCTCGTGGATATCCATGAAAAAGTCCCTGAGTTCCAGCGCTTCGGATTGCTCGAGTCCTGGCGCCTGGATTGTCGTCGAGCCCCCGCTGACTCGTGCCATCCCTTTGGGCATCGTCTGCGGGGTATCCAGGACGAACACCCCGGCGTTGGCAATCCGGCTGGAGGAATTCGCAGTTTCACGCGGCAGATAGCCTTCGAGTTCGAAGCGCAGTCGCGATATACCTAGCGGGAACCGCTTGACGTGGAGCGGTGTTACCCCGAGTTCTTGCCAGGCCGCGTCTTTCGACAGGTAATCGTTGCGGAAAACCGTTGCGCCCGGTGGGTCGGTTTCGAGAGTCAATTGCCGAGCGTCAGCGTGAACACCCAAGGCGGGAGCCCGATGTTTTGTGCCAGGAGGTCGACGACCTGCAGGCATACCCAGGAAGCGGCTATATAAACTCCGAGGACCTGCCACAGAGAGCGCTGGTGTCGTTCTTGAGCCACAGGCGTCTCCGTTCAACAATGAGATTCAGGTCATGAAGTGGGGGGGATTCTATCGCAAGCAATGGCATCAATGGGTCGCGATCGAACCCTGAGCACTCGCATCGTAGGTGATCGAAGTGCGTCAATTTTGCGTGTATCAGTTGTGCATCGTCATGCACAGTGATGCTATTCAAGCAACGGACGTCCCGGCAACCGCTTGCAAGATATAAACGCGATCAACTACTTCGATTTCTGAAAATCCGCGTGTCGGTGGTTCGATTGACTCGAATCGGTCCGCTTGTGGCCACTACACTCGAGCACCCGTAGCTGGCCGTTCGCTCAATGTGGCGCTGATTCGCCCGCTGGCTATGCCGGTTATACTGGCCGGTAACAACAAGAATATCGGGGACAGCCGGGTTGCTATTTAATTCACTCACATTCGTGGTGTTCTTCGCCATCGTGTTGGCGCTGCACTACTCGCCATTTTCGTGGCGGGCCAAGAAAATCAATCTGCTGATCGCGAGCTACCTGTTCTACGCAGCATGGAACCCACCGTTCGTAGTCCTGCTCTGGATCTCGACGATTGTTGATTGGTTTGTGGCAAAGAAGATGTTCCTGGAGCAACGTAGCGTACGCCGGCGCTTATTGCTGACCCTCTCAATCCTGGTCAACCTCGGCATCCTGGGCTTTTTCAAATACGGCAACTTTCTGCTGGAGAACTGGGTTCAGCTTATGTCCCTAGTGGGCATCGAGTGGCAGGCGCCCGGCTGGGACATCGTGTTGCCGGTCGGCATCTCGTTCTACACGTTTCAGACCATGGCTTATTCGCTCGACGTGTATCTGAGACGCGCCGAGCCTTCGAAGTCGTTTCTGGACTTTTCCCTGTTCGTCACCTTCTTTCCACAGTTGGTTGCGGGCCCAATCGTTCGCCCGGCGCACCTGATTCCTCAATTCGCAGTTCCGCACATTGCTACCATGCGCCAGCTCGGCTGGGGCCTTGGGCTGATCGTGCTGGGCGTCTTCCAAAAGGTCGTGGTTGCCGACGGTCTGCTGTCGCCGGCGGCCGATGAGGTTTTCGGAGCAGACGCGCACGTCAGTTTCCTGGATGCGTGGTTGGGCACCTTGGCCTTCTCCGGTCAGATATTCTGCGACTTCGCTGGCTACTCGACCACCGCTATCGGGGTAGCGCTGACTTTGGGATTCTCGTTGCCGAACAACTTCCGTTTCCCCTATGCGGCCATCGGGTTTTCGGATTTCTGGCGACGTTGGCATATTTCGCTATCTACCTGGTTGCGCGACTACCTGTACATCCCGCTGGGCGGCAACCGCAAGGGCCCTGGCCGAACCTACGTCAACCTGATGTTGACCATGCTGCTCGGCGGTTTGTGGCACGGCGCCAGCTGGACGTTCGTGGTGTGGGGTGGGCTGCATGGCCTCTATCTTGCGGTCGAACGCCTCCTCACAGCCAGGTTCGCCGGCGCGGCGATAGCGAAGACCTGGCTATTCCGCGTGTGGCTGGCTCTAGTCACCTATTTCTTCGTCAACCTGACCTGGGTGTTTTTCCGCGCCCAGGATTTTGGCACGGCGTGGCGCATGATCACGTCGATGTTTGGCTTTGCGCCGCAAGATGCCGGCACACCGTTGCCGACGCTTTGGATCGTTCAGGTGGTCGTAACTATCGTGGCGATGGTTGCCATCCACTGGCGCATGCGCGACACCAGTATTGAAGCCGTCGTGCAGAAGACACCCGCCTGGCTTCTGGGTGTAACGCTGGCC
>JAHEEG010000215.1:0-1757 GCA_024640825.1 Gammaproteobacteria bacterium | reverse complement strand
CCGGCAATGCCTTCATCTACTTCCAGTTCTGATATCCCCTATCGACAAATCCCGGAGCGTAACTGGGGGCTGGTCTGGTTGATAAGCGCTGCGCTGGTCGTCGCAGCCGTCGCAAGCTGGGAGCTCAAGGCGCGTTCGATGCAGCATCTGCCCGGTGACTACGATGGCTACACCAACTTCACGACGCAGTGGGCCGAAGAGCGGCGCAGGCTCGACGAGCCCGATCACGATTTTCGCGTGCTGCTGTTGGGATCGAGTCGCATGCTATGGGCTGCAGACTTGGACATACTCGAGGAGGCGCTTGGTACGCGTCCTCTGCAGCTGGCGATCGCTGGCACCGGGCCCGCACTGATGCTGCAAGGTGTCGTCGAGAACACCGACTTCGATGGCCTGGTGCTGATCGGTGTTACGCCGTTTCTGTTCAACCGCCTTGACGAGGGTTTTTTTGGTGGGGATGCGCTTCGTTGGTACGAAGGTGCGTCGCCATCGGAGTATTCCGGATACAAGATTCATTCCTTCCTGTCAGCACATCTCGGATTTCTAGATGATGGCTTCAAGTTATTCGAGCTGATCGACCACTACACAGATCTTCCGGAGCGCGACGGCGTCTGGGATCTCAACGCCGGCGAGTGGAAGCTTGGACATCATTATGCCGATCGGCAGACAGACATGTGGCCGCCCGTCGAGGTGGAGGGCAGCTTCGATAACGAACAGATCCTGGCGTTCTGGATGGTTGGCCTTGTTCGTGAGCCAGAGCCACCCGAAAAAATGGACGAAATGGCGCAAGCGGCCGTGGACTTTTTCTCGCCGCTCGTCGAGAAATTGCGGGCGCGCGGCGGTGACGTCGTATTTGTCCGTATGCCCAGCAGCGGCAAATATCTGGATCATGACCTGGCCACACGTTACCGCGAACTCACATGGAACCCGATGGCAGAGGGAATTGACGCTGTATGGATCGATACGATGGACTACGATGAACTGTCCAGCGAGCTGGAGATTCCCGAATGGTCGCACATGAGCCGCCGGAGCCAGGACGATTTCAGCCGTAGAATCGTGCCCGTAATTGAGCGACGTTACCTTGAAGCCCGGGGACGGAGCATCCATGAGGTTATCGGCGCTCCCGATCGGAGCGACTGACAGGAGGCCAAGATGAAACTGTTCGTGGCAGTCGACTTTTCGGACCCGACGGACTTGATATTGCGGGTTGCAAAACGCCTCGCGAAGAGTCTCGACGCGTCCGTCTGGGTTGTGCATGCGGCCGAGCCAGAACCGGACTTTGTTGGATACGACGCCGGCCCCGAAGTCGTTCGTGGCCAGGTAGCGAAGGAACTGCGCGAAGAGCACCGACGCCTTCAACAGTACGCGGACCAGTTGCGCGAAGCGGGCGTGGATGCCAAAGCGATACTGGTTCGCGGACCCACGGTTCAGGCATTGCTGGCGATGGCCGAGAAGCAGGGCGCCGATCACATCGTTGTTGGCAGCCATGGGCGTGGCATGGTGGCCGAGATGATACTGGGTAGCATTTCGCAGGGCCTGATTCGGGCCGGGCGCTGGCCGGTGACGGTGGTGCCAGTGAAAAATCAGAAGGAATAATTCGCCAGGCGAACGATCCCGGGCTTCGCACCGAAGTACCTCAGACTGATTTTCGCTCGATACGGCCTTCCGGAGTGAGGCGGTACGTCCATGCAGGGACCCGTGCGATCGGGAACCCGATCAGTGCGCTGATAATTGTTACTCTGCTAATCCAGCCAGGTATC
>JAHEEG010000214.1:982-5000 GCA_024640825.1 Gammaproteobacteria bacterium | reverse complement strand
GAGGTCGTAACGGGCGCCGGAGAAAAGCTGGACACCATCATGCTCACCAAGGCCAAGAGCGTCTCAGACGTGATGTTCGTTCACCTGCTGCTGGACCAGCTGGAAAGCAAGCTGGGTCTCACGCGTCGCATCGGCATCGAGTGCCTCATCGAAGAGGTGGAAGGTATGATGCATGTGGAAGAGATCGCCGCCTGTTCAGATCGCCTGGAATGCCTGATTTTCGGCATGGGCGACTACTCCGCCAGCCAGCAGATGCAGCTGGGCTACGTGGGCAGCACTGGCAGCTACCCGCCGGACGTCTGGCACTATCCACGCTACAAGATGACCATCGCGTGCCACGCGAACAAAATTGACCCGGTGGACGGCCCCTACGCTAACTTCCGCAACCCCGACGGTTACACCAAAGAGGCCGAGCGTTCGTTCACCCTGGGCATGGTGGGCAAGTGGGCCATTCATCCCAGTCAGGTGGAGCTGGCCAATGCGATCTTCACACCGGGCCCTGATGCCCTCGCCGATGCGCGCAAGCAGAAAGCGGCCTACGCGGAGGCGCTGGAGCAGGGGCGCGGCGCCATCAACGTCGATGGCGTGATGGTGGACGCTGCCAGCATCCGCATCGTTCAGAACCTGATCGACCGCGCCGATCTGATCGGCATCTGAGGGTCTTCAGCGACCATGACGGAACACTATCTCACCGACGAGCGTCGAATGATCCAGGAGGTGGCCCGGGAGTTCGCCATGAAGGAGGTGCTGCCGGTGGCGAACCGGCTGGACCCCGAGCAAGGGGACATTCCGATGGAACTGCGCCAGAAGATGGCCGACATGGGCTACTTCGGCATCCGCATGCCCGAGGAGCACGGCGGCCTGGGGCTGGGCGTCTTCGAGTACTGCCTGATCTCCGAGGAGCTAGCTCGCGGCTGGATGAGCGTCGCCAGCATCATTGCCCGCGCCAGCTCGCTGATGGGCGTCGGCGGCTGGCCGGAGAGTAAACGTCGGGAGCTCACAGCAAAAGCGGCCCGTGGGGAGTATCTGGCCGCTGTCGCCCTGTCCGAGCCCAATGTCGGGTCGGACCTGGCCGCAGTGAGCTGCCGCGCGGTGCTGGACGGTAACGAGTGGGTGATCACGGGCAACAAATACTGGTGCACCTTCGCCGACGGCGCCGACTACATCCAGCTGCTGGCACGGGTGGAAACCCAGGCTGAACCGAACGCACGCTACGCGGGCCTGCGCAGCTTCATCATTGAGAAACCCCGGGGTGAGCTGCCCCGGGGCTGCAGTGGTTCACCCATCCCCAAGATCGGCTACTTCGGCTGGAAAACCTGGGAGCTGGCCTTCGACGGCTGCCGTATACCGAAGGAAAACATCATCACCGGAGGCAACAGCGAGGGCTTCAAGAACACGGTGAGCTTCCTGAACGCGGCTCGCGCCCACACCGCGTCACGGTCCATCGGCCTTGCCCGCGGCGCCCTGGAAGACGCTATGGCCTACGCCCACGAACGCCTTCAGTTCGGCGTTCCCATCGCCGATTTTCAGGAAACCCGGTTCAAGATCGCGCGTATGGCCAGCGAGGTGGAGGCCGCACGACAGCTGATGTACCACTGCGCGACGCTCATGGACAATGGCGGGCCGGCGGACAAGGAAGCCGCCATGGTGAAGTGGTTCGCCAGCGAGATGGCTGAACGGGTCACCTCCGAAGCGCTGCAGATTCTCGGCGGCGCTGGTTACACCAAGCTGCACGCGGTGGAACGCTACTGGCGCGACGCCCGCCTGACCAAGATCTTCGAGGGCACCAGCGAGATTCAGCTGCGCATCATCTCCGACCGCCTTCTGGGCAAGCCGACCCAACGGGCGAACGCCTGAACCAGGGTGGGCTCAGGCGCTACGCTTCTGGCATTCAAGCCGAAATCACTCCTAGCGGGGGTCAGCGCACCCCAGGTCTTCGAACGCTGGGAAGTCTTCCTCGTCACCGGGGAAGTCACCGGGAAGCGCCGAGCCGATATATTCCACCCGCAGGGTCTTTTCCTTCAGCTCTTCCACCAGCGCCAGCCCGCCGGGGAAATCGCCCTGCGCCTCGCAGTACCACTTCTTCTCCACCGAACCTGGCTCCAGCGGCGACCACTCCCGAGTGACCAGACACCGGTTGTATGTATCTCCCTCCCCGAATTCGAGGGTGACCTTGCCATTCTTACGCAGCACGGCGCCCATATCCTCAGCGTTGTCTTCGTCGAACTCCTGCTGGTAGCGGTCGCCTGACCGCGGATCCGCCAACATCAGGATACCGGCGAGAACATCGCCGCCTGCTCTCCAGGCACCGTCCGTACTGCACTCCGGCCCTTCTCCCTCATCCGGCGGTGAAAAGGTATCCTCGCCCAGGTACCAGACAGCTCCTGCACCGTCTCCCAGGTTCTGCTGCGCGTAGAAGTCCACCGTATCCTCATCAAGTTCTACGGTATCAATGAGGCACTCGCCATCTTCGGCCTCAGTCACCCATTCCTGGTCGCGCACGACAAGGACCTGAACCCCATTGACCGCGTAAGGGGGGACATAAACAGCATCGCTGAAGCCGACGGTTTGCTTGCTGAACTCGCATTCATCACCGGCAACGCCGCGAAACACGAGAGTCGAGCGTACCGGCAGCGGCAGGTACGGATTCGAGATGCTCGCCGGCATCGGAAAATTCATAGCGTCGAACTCGAACTCCACGGTTCGCGCCGTTGCACCGCCGGCCCAAAGCAGCGCCCCGAGCATCACCGACACGCCCAATCCGGACGCTATGTTTCTATGTTTTGGTTTCACCGTATTCCCTCCGAATCATTAGATCGTTCGCAACTTGCGCCCGGAATCAGAGATTCCGAGGCATTTGATACGGAAGAGGGTTCGTCTGACGAATTTCTGTCGTCCAGCAGAAATTTTCCTGCCCGGGCGCGCGGGATCGCGGGTGGGGGAGCAGTTCAACCCGGGAGAGAACCGAGGTCGGCTACCGGGCGGATTCCGGCACCCAGGCCACGATCCGCAGCGGACCGCCGCTGCCGCCCTTGATTTTCACCGGTAGCGCAACCACCAGAGCGCCCCGAGCGGGCAGCTGGTGAAGATTTGTCACGTTCTCGAAAGCTGGCACGTCCGCCTTCATCAACGTGACGTGGCTGCCAAAAAGCCTCGACTGGCCATAGTCGATGCTGGCCGTATCGATGCCCACCGAGGCGACCCGCCGCTCGTTGACCAGCCAGGCAGCCGCCTCCGGATGAAGACCCGGGAAGTGCAGTTTTGCAGCGCCCTTCTCCCCGCGTTCTGCGGTTCCCAGATATCGCGCCGCGTCCGGCCAATAGTGGGCAAAGCCGGTACGCAACAGCACGATGGCGCCGTCGGGCAGGCGACCATGGGCATCTTCCCAGCGCAACAGGTCTGCTAAGCGGATCTGATAGTCCCGATTGGCGCCCGAGGGCCCGGAGACATCTACCACCGCGGCTGGACCGATCAATCGGTTCAAAGGTATCTGATCCACCGACGTCTTGCCGCGAGCAAAATGCACCGGGGCGTCGATGTGGGTCCCGCCGTGCTCCGCTGTGGTGAAGCTGTAGGCCGAATAGTAGTAACCGCGATCGGTCATTCCTTCCGCGTCAACCTTCAGAACGAAGGGCTCGGCGGTGGGCCAGAACACCGAATCCGAAGACAGATCGTGGGTTAAATCCACCCACTCTCCTGGACCCTCGCTCGGCGGAGCCGCCCAGGCGAAGGTAGTAGCGAGCCAAAGCACAATGAACGTTCGAACAAGCATGCGTATTCCTCGATGAAGATAACTCTGAAATCGAGCTCCTGGGCGCCGGCGGCCCTGTTCAGATGGTCTGAAAGCCGATCGGCAAACGCAAGCATGGACTGGTCTGCTTTCTGCGCATGAGGCCAGAATCGACGGTTGCGGGGGACCGACCACCCTGAGAGACTAGTCCAAGAAGCTGGATGTGGTAGACGAGGTACCAGGCATGACCGACGCGGCTGACTTACCTGCAACCTTCGGCGAGCTGAA
>JAHEEG010000214.1:0-972 GCA_024640825.1 Gammaproteobacteria bacterium | reverse complement strand
CGAAATCTCATAGCCCGTATTCGATCCGGCGAGCCGCTTTTTCCCGGCGTAACTGGTTACGACGACACCGTGATCCCCCAACTGACCAACGCCCTGCTGGGCAATCAGGACATCATTTTCCTGGGAGAGCGCGGCCAGGCGAAGTCTCGAATCGTGCGCAGCCTGACCAACCTGCTGGACGAGTGGACGCCGGTGCTGACAGGCACCGAAATCCCGGAAAACCCGTTCCACCCCATCTCTCCCGAGGGTCGACAGATCATCGAGGAGCATGGCGACAAGGCCCCCATTCGCTGGCTGAATCGGGGCGACCGCTACGCTGAGAAGCTGGCCACACCGGACATCACCATCGCTGATCTGATCGGTGAGGTAGATCCCATCAAGGTAGCGGAAGGACGTTATCTGTCCGACGAGTTCACGCTGCACTACGGTCTGGTGCCGCGGGTCAACCGGGGCATCTTTGCCATCAACGAGCTGCCGGACCTGGCAGAGCGGATCCAGGTGGGACTGCTCAACCTGCTGGAAGAACGGGACGTGCAGATCCGTGGCCATCGCGTACGTCTGCCGCTGGATGTATTCGTCGTGGCCACAGCCAACCCCGAGGACTATACCAACCGGGGGCGTATCATCACGCCGCTCAAAGACCGCTACGGCGCCCAGATCCGCACCCACTACCCACTGCAGGTGGATCAGGAAATCCAGATCATGGAGCAGGAGGCGGCAATTGCCGAGATGGGCGATTACCATCTGGATGTACCCATCTACATGAAGGAGATCGTGGCGGAAATCACCCATCACGCCCGCCGGTCCCCGGACATCAACCAGCGTTCCGGCGTCTCGGTTCGCACCTCCATTGCGCTTTATGAAGCCCTCGTAGCGAATGCCTTCCGGCGCGCCCTTCGTACCGGTGAAAGCGAGGTGGTACCCCGCATCTCCGACCTGCCCTTCATACTCCCCTCATTCCAGGGCAAGGTG
>JAHEEG010000213.1 GCA_024640825.1 Gammaproteobacteria bacterium | reverse complement strand
GATTCTGATTGCTGACAGACCAGGCGGCGAGGATCAGGAGGGCAACCAGAACGTAGCCGGCGAGGGTGAGATAACCGGTCGCCCGACGTCCCCGTCGTGTTGGGGACTCTGCGTAGCCTATGGTTGTCGTAGTGGTATTCATGCTTGCTCGCCGGGCCGAGTATACCTAGGATTGAATAAATGGGGAAATAAATCCCCATATGTGAACCAGCTCACAGTGTGAGTCATCGGGCGTGTCCGTCTTTCGGCCTGCCCTATAAGGTTAGCTGTTGATATCGGGGACGGATGCGAAGCACGTGCAACGATCGATAGTGGATCTTCTTTGGTATGCGCCCTACGCGCTGCCGCTGCTACTGCTATACGGGAATGCGGTCCTCAAGCGCAGGCGCAGAGAACGGGAGAACCGGGCTGTGCTAGAAGAATCCCTGGAAGCGGGCCTGATGTCGCCGGCTTCGCTGCATCCGGTCATCGACACCAGCATCTGCGTGGGCTGCGAAGCCTGCGTGCACGCCTGTCCGGAGTATCCCAAACACAAGGTTCTGGGGATCATTCGTGGCAAAGCGGGCCTGGTATCGCCAAGCGACTGCATCGGCCATGGCGCCTGCAAGACCGCCTGCCCGGTGGGCGCTATCTCGCTGGTCTTCGGCACAAAAGAACGCGGCGTGGACATACCTCTGGTCAGCGCCACATTTGAGAGCAACGTCCCCGGAATTTACATCGCTGGCGAGCTGGGTGGCATGGGGCTCATACGCAACGCCATCGAGCAGGGTCGCCAGGCCATGGAGGCCATCATTGCGGGGATGCAGGGCGAGGGCCCGGAGGGGTCTTTAGACGTGGCGATCATCGGCGCCGGCCCTGCGGGGCTGTCGGCCACGCTGGCGGCCCACGAAAAGGGTTTGCGTTACGTAACCATTGAGCAGAACGCCCTGGGCGGCACGGTTGCGAACTTCCCCCGAGGCAAACTGGTCATGACAGCCCCGGCCCGCCTTGCCATCGTTGGGGAGGTAAAATTCGCCGAGACCCAGAAGGAGGCGCTGATCGAATTCTGGAAAGAGGTGGAGTCCACCACCGGGATTAATATCCACTATCGGGAACGCATGGTCGATCTGGCGCCCAGCGAGGGCGGTTTTCTCCTCGAAACCACCAAAAACAGTTATCGCGTCCGGACGGTCCTGCTGTCGCTCGGTCGGCGCGGTACGCCACGCCTGCTTGAAGTTCCGGGGGAAGACCTGCCCAAGGTCGTCTATGTCCTGATAGATCCTGTGCAGTATGCGGGCAAACGGGTGCTGGTGGTTGGTGGCGGAGACAGCGCGCTGGAAGCGGCGCACGCCATAGCGGATCAGCCCGGGGCGTCGGTTACTCTGTCCTATCGCGGCACTTCTTTCGGCCGCGCCAAGCGCAAGAATCGCGACAAAGTGGCAGAGTATTCGGCAGACCGGCGCATAGAATTGCTGTTCGAATCCACGGTTTCCGCCATCGAAGTTTCGTCGGTGAGCTTGAATCACGCTGGCGAGAAGCGGGTTATACCTAACGATGCTGTGATCGTCTGCGCCGGAGGCATTCTGCCCACTGGATTTCTGCAGGACGTCGGCATTCAGGTGGAGACCAAATATGGCCAGATGTAGGCAGCGCAACCGGTACCTGCGGCCGGGGCTGCTGAGTCTGCTGCTGGTCCTGGCGGCTCAGCCGATATGGGCCGAACTGCCTATGGAAATCAGGCGGGATCTGCTCAAACGTGACTACGCGGCCGCCGCTGACGCTTTGCAGCCTCTGGCCGAGGCCGGAGATGCGGACGCGCTTTACGAACTGGCGCGTCTTTGCGATCGAGGTCTTGGCGTTCCGCAGGATCCGGCGCGTGGTGCTGGATTGCTGCAGGCTGCTGCGGATCAGGGACACGCTAACGCGGCCTATCTGCTGGGTACGCTCTATGAACGTGGGCAAAGCGTTCCCGCCGACCCTGCACGTGCGGAAGCCCTTTTCGCGCAAGCGGCCGGGCAGGGGCATGCGCTGGCTCGACGAAAACAGGCCCCTCAGGCGGGCGGGGCCACTCGGGAAATCCAACCACAGTCAGGGTCGAGCGCACGGGATACACGGCCGAACCTCATCTCCGCGGAAACTGCCAACCAGTTCGACGCCCATGGCCGGCTGCCCCTAGGCAACAGCGTTCTCCGGGAGGACACAGACAGGATGGAAAGGCTGCTTGCTGCGGATGCCGCCGTCAGCGCGCGGGATTCGCTTGGCAACAGCGCGCTTCACTACGCGGTGCAGGTGCGATCCACAGCGGCGGTCAAACGCCTCATTGCGGCCGGCGCCGATCTCAGCGTGCCCGATGGTGCTGGCAACACGCCGCTGCATCTTGCGGTAGCGGCGGATCTGCCGGACATCGCGGGCACCCTCCTGGCTGCCGGCGCGCCTCGTGATCGAATGAACGAGGCCGGCTGGTCGCCGGCGATGCTATCTCAGCGCAGTGACATCCCGGCGATGCTGGAACTGTTCGGGCGCGCGCCGACGCCCAGGAGTGGTGCTTCGCTGGCCCAGCTGGCGGCCTTGCAGGGAAATCCCGGCATGCGCGACTGGTCTCTGCTGGCCATCGCCGCCTGGCGGGGAGAGCTCGACCTTGTCCAAGTACTGGTGAAGAAAGGAGCCGATGTCAGCGCCGTTGACGCCAGCGGGTCTTTTCCGCTCGCCCGGGCGGTCGCGGGAAAACGTCAGACGGTTGCCCGCTACCTCATCGAGCAGGGCGCGGAGGTCCACCAGTCTGTGGATGGTGGCTCGCTGCTTCATGAGGCGATTCGTCAGAGGGACCTCGATATGGTGAAGCTGCTGGCGCAGGAGCCGGCGCTGCTGGACCGGCCGGACGGGTCGGGCAGAAGCCCCTTGATTCTGGCTCTTCAGAGAGAAGACTGGTCGGCGGTCGAGGCGCTCCTCGCGAATGGCGCTGTGCCGGGCGGTGTGGACGGTGCGGGCAATACTCCGCTGCATCTGGTAACCCGAAATGACAACGTCGATCTCGCCCGAAAATTGCTGGCTGCAGGCGCTGCCGTCAACATCGGCGACGGCGCCGGGCGCACGCCACTTTGGTGGGCGGCGAGATCGGGCTCGTTGCCGCTGGTGTCGATGTTCCTCGACGCAGGCGCGCTGGATGCGGCGGCCCTGGACGGATCAACCCCGGTTCACGAGGCGGCCCAGCTGGAACAGCCCGAAGTGCTTGGTCTGCTCGCGGATGCCGGCTATGCGCTGGATGTACGCACCGATGCAGGCAGCACGGCGCTGCTGCTGGCCGCTGAACGGGGCGGGGCGGATACCGTCTCCTATCTGGTAGATCAGGGACAGAACGTCAACGCCGTCAACAATGCCGGTGACTCGCCCCTGATCTGTGCCGTGCGCAACGATCGAAAGGACGTGGCGAAACGTCTGGTTGCCCAAGGAGCCAATCCCCTGTTGCGCAACGAGCAATTCGTCAGCGCCCGGGACCTCGCCGAGGCGCACGACGACGAAGAGTGGGATAGCATACTCACTTCGTCCCGCGGACTTCTTGGACTCTTTGGCGGTAAAGGTTGAATTCCGAGAAAAATCAAGTAATCAAACAGGGCGGGCGGCTGCGCAGCTTGGCAATCATTGCGCTTGCTATGGTACCCACGGTCGCTCTGGTAGTCTGGTATGTCTCGCCTTCAGAGTCGGTGCCAACCGTCAGCGCGTCAGGGGTAGCGCCAGCCACGGAAAATGACCCTACCCGGGCACCGCTGGGGCTCGGGTCAGTGACGGACGCCAGAGATCTGGCCGTGCTGCCTGACGGGCACCCGGAGGTCGGACGACCATCCTCATCGACGGGCAAAGAGATTGCGGTCACGGTTTCCTATGCCGGAGACCTGGCCGCGTTGCCGGATTCAGCCCTGGTGTATGTCTTTGTGCGCAAGCCAGGGAGCCGCATGCCACTTGCCGTGGAGCGGCGCAAACCCGCTGAGTTGCCGATATCTGTCAGTTTCAGCGGGGCAAGTCTGTCTGGGACGGAACTCGAAATCGTTGGGCGATTAACGATGGACGGAGATGTGCGGCTGAAATCAGGCGACCTTGAAGTCGCTCAGCCATTGAACGCAGACGCCAAGCAGCCTGTGCGACTCGTCATTGCGGGTTCCGGGGGTTAGATTCAACCGATGCTCGCCGTGAGGTGGATGGGCTGTCCTGCGACTCCGTCACCGTGAGCCGTCGAGATCCCATACGCGCTGTGCCAGCCTCTCGCTGCTAGCCGGGTTGGTGTCCAGGGCAATGATGGCAAACTCTTCGCCGCCAGGTCGCGCAGCAACATCGTTCTCGCAGATGACGCTCTGGATTGCTGTCGCGACCAGCCGCAGCGTTCGGTCACCGGTCGGATGCCCATGGGTGTCGTTCACCTGCTTGAAGTGATCGATGTCGATCACCAGCAGGCTCAATACGCGGCCTGAGCGGCGGAGCCGGTTGACCTCCTGCTGCAGCCGTTCAAACAGAAAGCGTCGATTCTTCAGCCCTGTGAGCGGGTCAGTGACACTCTGCTCAACCAGCTGGCGGTCGGCCGCCTCTAGCGCCTTCCGGCTGGCCTCAAGCGCTTCCTGGGCGATTCGCCGAGCGGCAGCGCGATGATGGCGAACCTTTCCGTTTTCTGGTGGGGCGCGGCAAACGGCCGCCAGACGGCGGTCCCCACGGCCATCAGCGGATAAGCGTCCCTACTGCCGACATTGCGTCGTGATGGCCGGTTTTCCGCGGGCGCCGGGTCTGGTAGCGTTGGCTCCTCGGATTTATCCACAGCACACGTAGGCACCAACATGTTCATTGCCATGAACCGTTTCAAAATCGCCCCCGGTTTTGAAGAAGGTTTCGAGAAAGTCTGGCGGGACCGGGAAACCTTTCTCAGTGAGGTACCGGGGTTCAAGACCTTTGCCCTGCTGAAAGGCCCTAAATCCGACGACCATACGCTTTACGCATCGCACTCTGTCTGGGTGTCCCGGGACGCTTTCCAGGCCTGGACCGAATCGGAACAGT
>JAHEEG010000063.1 GCA_024640825.1 Gammaproteobacteria bacterium | reverse complement strand
TAGGGACCAACCGTGCCGTAGCCCGTGCTCGACGCGTAAATCAGCCGCGGATTCATCGCGCGCAGCGCCTCCGCACCGATGCCGTATTTATCCATGGTGCCCGGCGCGAAGTTTTCGAAGACCACGTCGACGTTCTGCGCCAGCCGCTTAAGCAGCGTCTGACCCTCCGCTGACTGAATGTTCAGCGTGATGCACTCCTTGTTGGTGTTGAGCAGCGCAAACGGATAGCTGGCGGAGGACGTTGCACCTCTCGCGCGAAGGGTTTCACCGATGCAGGATTCCACCTTGATGACCCGGGCGCCTCCCTGGGCGAGCAGGAAACCACAATAGGGCCCGTTGTAGACCTGACCGAAGTCCAGCACGGTGACCCCGTCCAGCGGTTGTCGATTCATGGCGCCTCCGATCGGTTTCAACAGATTCGACAAAGGTAGCTTTTGGCCGCCGCGTTGGCCAATGCCATCAGTCCTGATTCTCCCGCGGCTCCACCAGCTCAATGATGTTGCCCTCCGGATCCGCAAAGAAACAGAGCCGCAACGGAATGCCTGGCTCGACGAGCGCGCGATCGGATCTCAGCTTTGCGCCCGCGGCCTCTGCCGCCGCTAGCACCTCGCTGAGGTCACTGCAGTAGAAAGTGAGATAACCAATGCCCCGCCGGCTGGTGAGATACGCTGGCGCATCCTCGGCATCCGGCGCGTCCGGCGGGCTCATCAGCTTGATGCGCTCGCCATAGGGCGTCTGCAGCCAGACGCAGAGATAGCCGTCCGGCGCCAGGGTCAACTGCTCGCTCAGCTGTGCGGGAATTGGCGCCCGCCGCACCTCTTCGCAGCCGAGCACGTTCGTGTAAAAAGCGAGCATCCGATTCAGGTCGGTGACGCAGATTCCTGTTTCAAGCGCTGCCGTTTGTTTCATCAGGATTCCCCTTAGAGCTCGGTAAATTTGAAAGAAAAGCGGTAAGTGTGAATTTCGTCGAGCGCCTGCTGCCTGAATTTCATGGATGGGCATCCCTCTCGATGGATACGAATTTTCAGCACGGTCAGACCTCGGCGGCCTTCAACGCGTCGTATTCATAGAGCGCCCGCATCGCGCTGCCCGAGGCTCTGCCAACGACCCGGTTGCGCAGCCATGCGCTGGGGCCAGCCAGATGAAAGACCTTGGCGTTGCGCCGCGAGCCAACCTGAACGCGGGCCGTGCGTACCCGCCGTAAAGACTCGTAGCGCGCAAGGCCCTGTCGAATATCGCCTGCCCCTGCAACGCAGCGGGCGAGCACGGCGCCATCTTCGATGGCCATGGCGGCACCCTGGGCCATGAAGGGCAACGTCGGGTGACATGCGTCCCCAAGCAGGGTCACGCAGCCGTCACTCCATCGCGCCATGGGCGGCCGGTCGAACAGCGCCCACTTGTAGCAGGCATCCGGGTCCAGGTTGTCGATGAGTTGCTGGACGGTCTCGTGCCAGCCGGCAAAATCGGCCTTCAGCTCGGCCTGATCTCCGCGCTCGGTCCAGGACTCGACTTCCCAGCCCTGCTTCTCAACGACGCAGACACAGTTGACCAGTTCGCCGCGCCGCACATAGTAGTGCACGAAGTGCTTGTTGGGGCCCCACCAGGCGGTGGCCATGGGCCGCACCAGCCCTGCCGTTAGTCGGTCCGCAGGGACGAGCCCGCGCCAGGCCACGTTGCCCGTAAAGGTCGGTGCCTCGGCCCCGAACAGCAACCTGCGCACCACCGAATGAATCCCATCCGCGCCGACCAGCAAATGGCCTTCGTGGGTGACGCCGCCAATCTCCACGGCTGCGCCGTCTGGGTTTCGGTCGATCCCATCGACCCGCGCATCCGTGTGCAACGTGATCCTCGGGTTCGCCTGCACCGCCTTCACGAGCACCCGCAAAAGATCCGCCCGATGCACGTGATAGTAGGGAAAGCCGTACTGCTCGAGCGCCGCATCGCCAAGCGGATTGAACGAGAGCACCCGGCCCCTCTTCCAGTCGCGCATCTCAACGCCCTGCGGCAGAAAGCCAACCGCTTTCAGCTCGGACTCCAGGCCCAGGTCGTGCAGTACCCGGGTGCAGTTCGGGCTGAGCTGGATGCCGGCACCTACCTCGCCGAATTCCGGCGCCTGCTCGAATACCGACGCCGACATGCCCTGCTGGGCACAGCACAGCGCGGCCGTCAGGCCACCGATTCCGCCGCCGACGACAAGCGCTGTACGCTCACTCATGGTTGCCTCGCTGCTGAAACCAGTTCGCAATCTTCCTGCCACTGCGTAAAAAACGAATGGTCATCCTGTTGCCGCAAGCGACTTACGTGTCGGCGCCACCGGGATTGAACTGGAACGGCTCTGGCCACACATAGGGAAGGTCTACCAGCACGCCTCCCTCCTTGGCCGTGACCGCCAACTCCAGCGCCGCCCGCAGCACGGCCAGCTGCATTTTCCGGTCGAAAGGCTTCCCAAAGGCGTTTCCCATGGGAAAGTTCACAAAGACGCTACGCGGCGGCTTCACCTGGGCCGTTAGGTCCCGACCGGTGGAGACACACACCGTGGTGATGCCAGCCGCTTCGGCCACACGACAGACCAGACCGACGGTCTGGTGGTCCAAAGGTCACGCCGGCACGGCGATCAGCAGATCCACTTCGTCTTTGTGCAGCTCGGCAACAAACGCCGGCGCTGATTCCTGAAGGACCTTGGACCGGTCGTAAATGCGGCCCATGAAGCCGCTCCAGAACCGCGGCGCCAGCGAGCCGATCTCCTGTCGTGCGGCCAGCTCCCGCAGGCGGTCGATAGGAAACTGGCAGTTCAGATCCGTCTCGGCGTCGGTGTGATCGTAGTAAGCATCATGAATCTGGAAGTCATCGCCGGCTGCGTCGCTGGGAATGACATCCAGACGATGATCGTTGCGCGCCAGCGGATCGAACGGCGGCATCGAACACAATGACATCCCTCCGGAAGTGAGCAGGGTGACTCGGCACTCGTTCAGTGGTTTGCTCAACGCCTGCAAAGGGGCAGATTCGTTGACTGTCCACTGATAGGCCGGATGGCCCATGGCACCGTAATACACCGCCAGCCCGTCAACGTAGGCAATCGGTGCTGGCGTCGCGTCCGCTTGAGTGCTCATAATAAATTCCTTCTCACTACTCGTCGCTCAGTGAAGCGTACAAGATTTCGTCATCCGACACCTGCCGTGCTCGCACCCCGTCAGGAACCGTCGCGGCCGACCCCTAAGGCTCAGGACCCACGAAACTGCACGGGTGCGCGCTGGATGTTGTGGATCAGATATCTGTAACTGGTAACTGGTGCCGTTCGTTGACCTTCGACCTTATTGAAATTCGATGCGTAGGCGCAAAGTCTTCCTGGGCGGAAAGGTTCAAGGCTAACGAACGGCACTATCTCTATTTCCTAAAAATCCGGTTGACCCAACATATGTAACGCGTTACAAATGATTGACGTGTGAGGGGAGCTTCCATGTACGAACGTATTCTGAGCCCGATCGAGATCGGCGGGGTTATCGTGCCCAATCGCACGGTGCGCACTGCTCACGCCACCGGTATCGGTGCTGGAAGATTGAGCGATGATCTCATCGCGTACCACGAAGCCCGGGCCAGAGGCGGCTTCGGGTTGACGGTCGTCGAGATTCTTTCGGTACATCCCACGAGTCCAGCCTCCCTGAACGCCTTCGATCCCACCATTGCCGACGGCTACAAGCGAATGATGGACGCGATTCGGCCCCACGGCATGAAGCTGTTCCAGCAGGTCTGGCACGCTGGCCACAACGGCTTACCGATTGACGGCTCGCCCCCGTGGGCACCTTCGGACATTCCCAGCCCGATGGTAGGCATCGTGCCCAGGCCCATGAGCAAAGCTCAGATCGATGAGATTGTTGGCGCCTATGCTGCGGCTGCCCGACTGTGCAGGGACTGCGGGCTAGACGGTATAGAGATTCACGGCGCCCACGGCTATCTGATCCAGCAATTTCTTTCAACGAATACCAACGTTCGAGAGGACGACTACGGCGGCAGTCCGGAGAACCGCATGCGCTTCCTGCTGGAGGTGATGCGGGCAGTGCGCGGGGAAGTGGCTGAACCAGGGTTTGCTGTGGGCATACGGCTGGCCGCGGATCTCACCAGTGGCGGCATCGGGATCGCGGAAAACAGGGCCGTGGTGGAGGTCCTCAAAGCCGAAGGGCTCGCCGATTTCATTAACCTGTCTCTGGGCAGCTACCACAGCTTCCCGAAGATGATCGGCGGCATGCACGAGCCGGTGGGATACGAGCTGGAAACGGCGACCCCGGTGGGCGAACGCTCGAACGTGCCGGTCATCGTCACCGGCCGCTTCCGTACCCTGGAAGAAGCAGATCAGGTGGTTCGCCTGGGCCAGGCAGATCTGGTGGGCATGACCCGGGCTTCCATCGCCGATCCAGATCTGGTGGTGAAGACCCGCAATGGCCAGGCAGACCGCGTGCGCCCCTGCATTGCCTGCAACCAGGGCTGCGTCGGGCAACTCCTGGACCCAACCCAGCGACGGATCGGCTGCGCGGTAAACGCGGCCGCCGGCTTTGAGACCACCCTGGGGGACGACAAGCTGATCCCCACCGGGCAGCAGAAAAACGTACTGGTGATCGGCGGCGGGCCTGCCGGCCTGGAAGCCGCCCGGGTGGCGGCAAAGCGGGGTCACCAGGTGACGCTGGCCGAAGCCATGCCGGACCTGGGCGGGGCCCTGAACCTGGCGGACAAGGCGCCAAGGCGCCAAACCATGCGCGATATCGCGAAGTGGCTGGAAGGCGAAATCTACGCCGAGGGCGTGGACGTGCGGCTCTCGACCTACGTTACCGACGACGACCTTGCAGCCTTCAACGCCGATCACATCATTCTCGCCACAGGCGCAGAGCCCAGGCTCGATGGCGTGCAACTGTCTCATCCCGGCGAACCGATCGAAGGCATCGGTCTGGATCACGTGATGTCCAGCAACAACCTGCTCTCTATCCCCGCCGTCAAAGGAACAAACGCGCTGGTGATCGACGACGTCGGCCACTACGAAGGGCTGGCCTCGGCAGAATACCTACTGCAGGAAGGTCTGAACGTCACCCTAGTGACCCGACTGCCCACCTTGGCTCCGCACATGCGTACAGCGTTGATGGTAGACCCTGCCCTGGAGCGCCTGGGTAATCGAAACTTCACCTACCATGTCGGCACACGGGTATTGAGCGTCAACGGCCAGTCGGCCACATTGCAGCCGGTCACCGGCGGAGATGCCTGGCAGGTGAACGCCGATCTGGTGGTATTCGTGTCGCTGAACCGTCCGCGGCTGGAACTGCTGGATGCGATCGAGCGGGCAGGGGTACCCTGCACAGTTATCGGCGACGCCAATACGCCCAGATTTCTGGTGCGCGCCACTGCGGAGGGGAACGCTGCGGGACGCACCCTCTGACCACGCTTCGTTTGACTACGTTACGTCTGAAAAGGAGAACCACGATGACCACGATGGATACCCTGGAAGCGATGGAAACCAGCATCGCCATGCGCTACTTCAAACCAGACCCCATCCCGAAAGACGAGCTGACCCGGCTCATCTACTACGCAACCCGGGCTTCAAATCCCGGCAACAGTCAGGGCTGGGAATTCATCGTCATCGACGACCACGACATCAAGACAAAGATCGGTGCGGTGGTGAAGCAGGCGATGGCCCCGGTTTTCGCGAGCAGACCCCAGGGACTGGAGGGCGTGCAGGAACGCATGTACCAGGGCGCGGAGCATCTGGCCAACAACTTCGCCAGCGTGCCGACCTGGATACTGGGTTGCGCCCGGAAGATCTACCCACCCCAGGACCCGCAGGATGTGTTCATGTATTCCACCATTTACCCGGCGGCCCAGAACCTGGTAGTCGCCGCGCGGGCCATGAACATCGGTACGGCTTTCACCACCTTTCAGCACATGGCCGAACCCCTGCTTCGCGAGGACCTGCACATTCCGGACGATGTGCACCTGTGCGTATTCATTGCGGCGGGCTATCCGGAACGCAAATTCTCGAAGGTCCGCCGCAAGCCGGTGGAGGAAGTCCTGCACTGGAACGGCTGGTAGGTGTCCCATGTCAGAAGACTTCGATTTCTACAGCGACGAGTTTCAAAGCAACCCGGGTGAGACCTTCGCCCGCATGATCGATAAGTGTCCGTTTCATCGCTCCGATCAATGGGGCTGGTATTCGGTATTCCGCCACTCGGATATCCAGCAGATCGTCGACGACAACGAGACCTATTCGGCCAAATGGGGTCCCGGGCCCGCTTACTCCCCGCCCGAAGCTTCTATCCTGCTGGTGAGCGCAGATCCGCCTGAGCACACCGATCAGAAGCGCGCGGTGGCGCGGGCTTTCAACCTGAAGACCATGCAGGCGCTGGAGCCGGCGCTGCGTGAGTTTGTAGGCGAACTGCTGAACGATCTGCAAGGCAAAGGCCGATGCGACCTGATCACCGACATCGGAATACCGGTCCCGCTGTGGATCATCTGCAAACTGCTGGGGGTCGATTTCGAGACTCACGTAGCCAGGTTCCGAGACTGGGTGGAAATACTCGCCGGCAACGTTTTCGCGCAGAACGACCCGTCAGTCGCGACTCTGGCTGCCACCAAAGCCGGCGAGCTGCAGGATTTCTTCGCGCCGATGGTGGATGAAAAGATGGCCGGGGTGGCAGCGGGTGAAGATCCAGGCAATGACATCCTCAGCGAGCTGGCGAAGGTGGACATCGACGGCTATCGCCTGCCCCGCCACGAGCTGATGAGCTTTGCCCAGTTTCTGGTGATCGCCGGTAGCGGCACCACGACCAATACCATCGGCAACTTCTTTCGGCTGATGCTGGACTTTCCCGATCAGTACCAGCTGCTCAGGGAGAAACCCGAGCTGATCGAATCCGCAGTAGAGGAAGTGCTGCGTTATGACGCGCCCGTGCACGGGCTGTTCAGAACCAACAATGTGCCGGTGCATCTGGGTGATCTGGACGTGCCCGCCGACGCCAAGATCTGCCTGATGTGGGGCGCCGCAAACCGCGACCCCGACGTGTTCGACAATCCGCAGGTGTTCGATATCAGCCGCAACCCGGAACAGCTCAAGCAGATCATGAGCTTCGGTGGCGGCATTCACAGATGCATGGGGGCCCCGCTCGCCCGCATGGAGGTTCGCGTGGTCGCCGAGGCGTTCATCAGGCGCTTCCCGGATTTCCGTGAAGCCGGCGCCCGGGTGCCCTACCCCTTCGCCACGCTCAACGGGCTCGATCACCTCCACCTGGAATGGTAGTGCCTGCAGCCAGCCGGACATGGGTCTGCTTCTCCTGCTTTTTCGTTTACGACGAGGCTGAGGGATTGCCAGATCAAGGGATCCTGCCCGGCACGCGCTTCGAGGACCTTCCCGATGACTGGGTATGCCCGGACTGCGGCTCGCCGAAATCCTATTTCGAACTTCAGGAAGACTGATGCTGGAAAAAAAGACCTGTCCGATAGAAGGCGTCATGGAAGTAGACTTCAACGCTGAGCCTTTCCTGACCGATTTCAAGCAGATCTACCAGCAGATGCACAGCGGTGGCTGTCCATACGCCCATTCCACGTCGGGCGATCACTATGCGGTGGCCTCTCATCCACAGATCATCAGCATGCTGAAGAACTACGACCAGTGGAAGAGCAAGTACGGGCCCGGCCTCAATTACCAGGAGCAGGAAGGGGTACTCGTGAGCGTGGACCCGCCGGAGCACACCTTCGAGGTCAAGATCGTGGCCAACGCCTTTTCCATGGAGTACTTCCGCTCCCTGATCCCGGAAATGCAGGCTTTCGTGGACACGCAGATTGACGGCTTCTACGCCGACGGCCAGGTAGACCTACACCATGCGCTGTCCATTCCGCTCCCGCTGTTCGTCATCTTCCGCATGCTGGGCATCCCGCTGCAGGACGAGACCGGCGACAAAACCGATTTCGTCCGGGAAATGATCATCGGTTCAGTAGGGCTGATGCTCACGCCCACCGAGGAGGTCATGCGCCAGCTGGAGGCAGGTTCCGTGGACGAAGCCCGTATGCGCGCCATCGCGGGCACCCAGCAGATGTTTATCGACCATCTGACGAACTGCAAAAAGAAACTGGCGAGCGGCGAGTATCAGAACGACACAAACGTCGTCTGCCGGTTCCTAACAACCCCGGGACCGGACGGCACCTACCTGACAGACGAGAAGATTCTCGGCTTCTGCGGCTTCCTGCTCACCGCCGGCAGCGCCACCACCACTATCATGCTGTCCAACATCCTCTATCGCCTGCTGACCGAGCCGGAGGCGTTCGCCAAGCTGCAGGCGAACCCGGACCTCATCCCGCTGGCCATCGAGGAAACCCTGCGCCTCGACGCCCCGGTGCAGGGTCTGTTCCGTACCAATGACCACCAGACCGATCTGGGGCCCATCCACCTGCAGCAGGACACCAAGGTGATGCTGCTGTGGGCCGGCGGCAACCTGGACCCGAACGTCTTCGACGACCCGCAGAAATTCAGTCTGGACAGAGACCTGAACAAAGTCCGAAGACATCTGGCATTCGGCTACGGCACGCACTTCTGTCGGGGCGCGCCGCTAGCGCGTCTCGAAGGCGACATCTTTCTGAGGACGCTGTTGCGGCGACTGCCTAATCTGCGCTTGAACGGCCCCGCGGTTCAGGAGAAGCGGATGCCGGTGCTGCAGGGATTCCGCGAGCTGCCCATCGCATGGGACGTTGCCTGATCTGAACTCAGGCTAGGTAGCACGCTCAACCCACGGGAATCTGCGGCACGACCTCTCTCAGCTTGTCCAGGTGCTGCCGAGCATTCAGCCCGCCCCCCAGGGTGCGCAAACACAGGTGGGTGAGCCCGATCCGATGCCAGTTGGCCACCCGGTCGCGCCACTCGGCTTCCCGGGGCCCGACAACGGCGACGCCAGCTTCGGTGCCGATTGACCCGGCAGGTCGGTCAGCGGCTTGCGCTTGTGCAGCGATCTGCGCGCTGATCTTCGGGAACTCTTCCGGCGAGCAAAGCACAAACCAGCCGTCGCTCACGCGGCCGATGCGCCGGATGACTGAGGCGCTCGGTTCGGCTCGGCCGCCAATCCACAAAGGAATCGGTCGCTGCACCGGCAGCGGGTTGAGACCGGCTCCTTCCACCACGTCCCAGCGTCCCTGGAACCGCACCTCTCCCTGAGTCCACAGCAGCTTCAGCAGCTGGAACTGCTCGTCGCAGCGTGCGCCGCGGGAGGAGAAATCCTGGCCCATGGCCCGGTACTCGTCTTCGCTGCCGCCAACGCCGATGCCCAGTCGCACGCGCCCGCCGGACAGCACGTCCAGCTCCGCCGCCTGCTTGGCAAAGAGCGCCGTCTGCCGGCTAGGCAAGACGATCACCGACGGCACCAGCTCGATTTTCTCGGTCACCGCCGCGATGTAGGCGAGCAGCATCATGGGCTCGTGCAGATGCTTGTTGCCCGACCGCAGCACCTGATCCGGCACGCGCAGGTGAGTGAGGCCCAGCTCCTCGGCCAGCTGGGCAAAGTCCCGGATGGCGCCGAGATCGTTTTCCAGCTCGCGAACTGGCAGGGATACTCCGATCTTCATAGTTTGGCTCCGTTCGCTGGCATTTTTCAGACCACCGATTTATGGGTATGCGGCCGAAAATCCACGGCGTTGGCCTGGTCGTAGTAGCGCACCGCCACGCTCTGAGGGGGCACCAGGGCGTCGATCCGATCGAAATCTTCCGAGTCGAGACTGACTTCCACCGCTCCCAGATTATCCGCCACCTGCTCGAAGGTTCGAGGACCGATGATGGGCGCCGTCACGCCTGGCTGGGCCGAGCACCAGGCCAGCGCCAGCTGAGATACCGAACAACCCTTATCCCCAGCCATGTCCCTCAGGAGGTCGATGACGTCCCAGGCCTGGGCTGTTGCTTCCCGGTTAAAGTTGTCTTTACCACCCTGCCAGCGTCCGTCGGGGTCCCCCTGGTCCCGTTGATATTTGCCGGTCAGCAGGCCGCCGCACAGTGGTCCCCAGGGAATCACCGCCAGGCCGAAGGAACGCGCCGCGGGAATCACCTCGCGCTCCGCGGTGCGGTCCAGCATATGGTATGCGGGCTGCTCGCAGATGAAGCGATTCAGACCCAACTCCTTGGCGACCCACAGCGACTCCACCATCTGCCAGCCGGGAAACATGCTGCAGCCGATGTAGCGAACCTTGCCCGCACGGATAAGGTCATCCAGCGCCCGCAGCGTTTCATCGATAGGCACGTCGGCGTTGGATCGGTGCAGTTGGTACAGGTCGATCCAGTCCGTCTTCAAGCGTCTCAGCGAATCATCACACGCCTGCAGCAGGTGCCGACGACTGAGACCCCGGGCGTTGACATCGTTGCCCTGAGCAAAGTTGAATTTCGTGGCGAGGATCGTCGCCTGCCGCTTGCCATCCCTGGCCAGCGCCTCACCGACAATGCGTTCGCTCTCGTTGCCGGTGTAGACATTGGCGGTGTCCACGAAGTTGATACCGCTTTCCAAAGCATGATCGATCATTCGGTTAGACTCGGCATTATCTGCCTTACCACCGAACATCATGGTGCCGAGGCACAATTGACTAACGTTTACACCCGTTCTTCCCAGCGGTCTGTATTCCATGGTGATCAGTCTCCCTGTTAATCGAAGTACCGCATCAGCGGCCGGCGTGCCAGGCGTCAATTTCTTCCTGAAGCACTCGTATGACCTCGTCGGGCATCTGCAGGGGTATGAATTGGCTGCACGCCGGGTAGTGCAGGTCCCGGCCCCGCTTGAACTCACCAACCAGCTCAGGCCAGGTGGGCGAGGAGGCAAAATCCATCTGCGACCGCTCCGTGGGCGGCAGCTGGGCGCGCATGATGGTCACCGGTATGTTGAGCGCTCGGGCGCTGTCATGCACGCCGCCGTTGGTGCGCGCGGTCACATATACCGAAGCCTCGATCTCCGGGGGGCAGAGCAGCAGCAGCCTGGCAAAGGCGCCGCATTTCGCGGCAGCATCCACCAGGGCGTGGCCGCCCATGGAATGGCCGATCCCGATCAGCTTCTCGAGCCCGAGTGCTGCCACGAACGCAGCCAGATCCTCGCCGAACACCCGCCAGTGCTCGATGACCCGTTTCTCGCTGCGGCCATGGCCCCGCTGGTTCAGGGCGAGCAGGTGATAGCCGCCAAAGGACTCGATGATCCGATCCCAGACCCGGGCGTGGCAACCGGTGGCGTGCACAAAGAGCAGCGTTGGCTCGCCAGGTTTCGGCGTACCGCGCTGCAAATAAGCAAGCTCTACGCCGTTGACACGGACGTGTTCTAAATCGGGTTCTGTCTTCAGCAACAGACTCCGGCTCCTTCTTGACACGCTCACCAGCAGCGGCCGACCGTGCGTGCGCTCAGCCGTCCTGCGCTGCTTTGCCGCCGAAATCGTAATCGACGCCCGTCATCCCAACGGAAACTTCCCACAACCGCCCGGCCAGCGCCGCGTCATGACTGACCACATTAGAGCGGACCTGCCTGGCGCCACGGGCAAGCTCCCCAAAACCGGCAGGCCCGAAATACTCGCCGCCTTTCGCATCAGGATCAACGACAGCCCGCAGCGTCGGCAGGGCGCCTTCCGCCGAGGTGTTCATGACCAATCGGAACAGCGGGGTGAGGCGCAAGAAAATCTTCGGCAGATGCCGTGACAGCTCCGTCTCCGCGCCGCCCGGGTGGCAAGCAACGGCAATAGCCGGACAGCCGACCGCATGCAGACGACGCTGCAGTTCATAAGTGAACAGGAGATTCGCCAGCTTGCTCAGAGAATAGCGATCCTGGCGGCCGTAGTGCTTCTCGGCGTTGAGGTCGTCGAAGTGAATCCTTCCTGCCCGGTGGGCGAGGCTGCTCACGGTAACGACCCGGGCGCCTTGCTGGCCATTGAGCTTCGGCAGCAGCAGGCCGGTGAGCGCAAAGTGACCCAGGTGATTGACGCCGAACTGGGACTCGAACCCGTCCGCTGTCAGCTCCCTGGGCGGCATCATGATTCCGGCGTTGTTGACGAGCACATCGAGCCGGGATTCCTGCAACACCTGATCCGCTGCCTTCCGCACCGACGCGAGGCTGCCCAGATCCAGAGCAACCGTATCCACATCAGCGGAGGGATGGATGTCGAGTATCCGCCGTCTCGCGGCCGCGGCCTTGTCGGCCGATCGGCAACCGAGCAGCACGCGGGCGCCACGGGCCGCCAGCACGCGAGCAGCATCCCAACCAATGCCCGTGTTGGCGCCGGTAACGAAAACGGTTCTACCGGACTGATCGGGCACAGACGATTCGTTGAAATTGTCTTTCATCGCTGCTCCCTGAGCTTCTTCATGACCTCGTTCACGTCGTAGGCCTGGTCCCCCGGGTACCGGGGCACCTGGGTCGCGAAGGCCCCCTCCACCGCTTGCCAACGCTCGCGGGCGATCTCCACCACATGGGCATGGGTCATGATGTAGAAGGATTCGTTTTCGATCCCGGCCATTACCCTGTCCGCCACCTGCTCCACCGGCATGCCGAGCGCCATCGCCGCCGCGTTAGCTGGCATTGCTGCGATGGGGCCGCCCTGCTCCTCGGGACGTCGCTCGGTGGCACGCCACAGAGTCGACTGGGTGATGCCGGGACAGAGCACGCTCACGCCCACGTGCTCAGGCAGCTCGCGAGCCAGCACATCGGAAAGACCCAGCACCGCGTGTTTGGTAGCGGTGTAGGCGCCGCCGAACAGGTGCGGGACCCCAAGGCTGTGCTCGGACCCGGTATTGATGATCCAGGCCGGCTTGCCCGATGCAACGAACCGGGGGGCGAACACCCGAATGCCGTTCATCACTCCGCCCACGTTCACAGAAAAACACCAATCGAAATCCGCTTTGCTCACCTGCATCAGCGGGCCACCGGGGGCCATGACCCCGGCGTTGTTGAAGAGCAGCTCGACGGAGCCGAATGCCGACCACGCCTCGTCGGCCAGATCTGCCAGGTCATCTTCCCTGCTCACGTCAACGGCGACCGCCAGGCTCTTGAGGCCCAAGGCGGCAATTTCAGACGCGACCGCCTCGGCGGCGTCCAGCTCGATGTCCGCAACCGCCACATTGGCGCCCTTACCCGCCAACGCCAGCGAAATGGCACGGCCTATGCCGTTGCCCCCACCCGTAACGACAGCGGAATTACCTGCAATTTCCATGACTCCCCCTGGACGCTGAGTGACTGCCTGCATACGAGACACTCTGAGGGAGGCTACCACAGCAATCGGCCCCCTGCAGAGTAGACACACCAGGCCATGTGAACTTCACGCCGATGACCTAGAATGCCACTACAGTCGAAGAAAACAGGGCGTTCTGGTGACCGGTGATAACCACGCGCAGATTCGCATATTGCTGAAGCAGGTAGAGCAACGGCTCCCCGAGCCGGATGCGCTGCTGCTGGAGTTTGTAAGGTTGTGGTGGTCCCGCATACCGGAGGAAGACCTGCTGCCCCGCAAGGCGGACGATGATGCCGGCGCCAGCATAGATACCTGGCGTATGTTCGAGGTCCGCGATCCCAACGAAACCGTCATTCACATCACCAACCCGGAGCACGCCCAGGAAGGCTGGCAATCGCGCTACACCGTAGTGCGCGTTCTAACTCCAGACATGCCCTTCGTAACCGACTCGTTGCTCATGGCGCTGTCCCATGACGGCCTGATCACCCACCATCTGAGCAACGTGGTATTCGCGACGACGAGGGACGAAGACCAACGCATCACGAGCCTGAAGATCAATTCCGGGGATCAGCCGAAGGAGGTGCTGATCTACGCCGAGATCGACCGCATCCACGAAGACGCGATCGCCGAGCTGCGAGCCCGTCTGCACGAGACCCTGGTCGACGTGAAGGCCGCGGTAAGCGACTTCGAGGCCATGAAGGAAAAGTTGACCTCGCTCAGAAAAGCGCTGGTGGAGAGGCCGCCGGCTACGATTGCCCCCGAAGAGGTTCAGGAGTCTGTCGATTTCCTCGACTGGATGTCCGACAGGATGTTCACCTTTCTCGGCTATCGGAGTTTCGACTACGCCGATGGCATGATCCGCCAGACCGAGGACAGCGCGCTTGGCGTCATGCGCAACCGACGCGATTCAACGCCGCGCCGCATTGCCGATCAGGAGCCCGCGGTGCAGGAATTTCTGCTCAGGCGACAGGTGCTTTCGTTTTCCCAATCTGGCACCAAATCCCGTGTCCACCGTCCCGCGTACCCGGACTACTTCGGCATCCGCAAGTTCGACGACCAGGGCAAAGTAGTGGGCGAGCACGGATTCCTGGGGCTGTACACGGCGCGCGTGTATCGAGAGGAACCGGACCGCATCCCGATAGTTCGGAGCAAAGTTTCCCGGGTCATGGCACGGTCCGGACTGACCCCGGACGGTTTCGACGGTAAGGTCATGCGCCAGGTGCTGGCTACCTTCCCCAAAGATGAGCTGCTGCAGACGCCCGAAGAGGAGCTGCTGCGGACGGCTAAAGGCATCACTTATATTCACGAACGACGTCGGACCCGGCTGTTCGTTCGCCGAGACCCTTACGGACTTTTCGTTCACTGCCTGGTCTATCTGCCCAGAGAGCATTTCAACACCCAGGTCCGCATTCGGCTGGTGGAACTCCTCGAGAGTGCTTTCGAGGCTGAGGACTCGGAGTTCGAGCCGTTTTTCAGCGAATCCATTCTGGTACGTCTGCAGATCAATCTGCGCGTGCGTCCGGGCAAGCAGAAGGCAGTCAATGAGAAACTGCTCGAGGAGAAGCTGCTCGCAACTACCCGAGATTGGAGCACCGATTTTCTGGACGCGCTGGGCGAGACATTCGGCGAATCCCTGAGCCGCCGCTTTGCCCGGGACTACGCGCTCGCGTTCCCTGCCGGGTACCGAGAGAACTACAGCGTCAGAACCGCAGTCAGCGACATCGAGGTCATTGAACGTCTCTCGGCAGAAAGGCCGCTGCTCACCCACTTCTATCGTCGCCCGGAGGAATCCGCTGAAACCCTGCATCTGAAGCTGTACCGTATGGGCTCCATGATGCCGCTGTCCGACGTCATTGCCACCCTGGAAAATCTCGGTCTGCGCGTGTGTTCGGAGCACCCCTACTACATCGACCGCAGCCAACGCGAGCCGGTTTCCATTCTCGATTTCGATCTGCTCTTTCCGGAGCGTCTGGACCTGCGCGAGATAAGCGAGCGTTTCGCCGACGCCTTCGTTCGAATCTGGGAAGGCAAGGTCGACGACGATCGATACAACCGTCTGATTCTTGCGGCAGGTCTCACCTGGCGACAAACTAACGTTTTGCGCACCTACGCCCGCTATCTGAAGCAGATCCGTTTCGGTTTCAGTCAGCAGTTCATCAGCGACACTTTGTTCAAGCATGCGGGTGTAGCCGCCACGCTGGTCCGCTACTTCGAAGATCGCTTTGATCCGGAGGGCACTGGCGAGCAGGCGCAAGACCTGCAGGCGGAAATCATCTCCGCCTTGGACGCTGTGGCGCTGCTGAACGAAGACCGCATCCTGCGTAGATACCTCGACCTCATCAACGCGACAAAACGCGTGAACTACTATCGCCGGGACGAGGCAGGCGAGCCGCGCGATTATCTGTCCCTGAAGCTGGTGCCGTCGGAAATTCGCGGCGTACCCAGGCCTGTGCCCGCCTTCGAGATCTTTGTATCTTCCCCCACCCTGGAGGGTGTGCACCTGCGCGGGGGAGCCATCGCGCGCGGAGGGCTGAGATGGTCGGATCGAGCGGAAGACTACCGAACCGAGGTGCTCGGGTTGGTGAAAGCGCAGGCAGTGAAGAACGCGGTGATTGTGCCCACCGGCGCCAAAGGGGGGTTTATCATCCGACATCCCTCAGAAGACGCCGATGCATTCAGGGTTCAAGGCGTCGCCTGCTATCGGGATTTCATCCGCGGCCTGCTGGACCTTACCGACAACGTCAATGAAGGTGCAATCCGATACCCGCCTTCTGTGCGCCGACACGATGGTGACGATCCTTACCTGGTAGTGGCAGCCGACAAGGGAACGGCCACATTCTCCGACACCGCGAACGCCGTGGCTGCCGACTACCGGTTCTGGCTCGGCGACGCGTTCGCCTCCGGCGGGTCCAACGGCTACGACCACAAGGCCATGGGCATCACTGCCCGCGGCGCCTGGGTATCCGTGCAGCGACATTTCGCCGAGCGCGGGGTCGATGTTCAGCAGGATCCGGTAAGCGTGCTGGGCATTGGCGATATGTCCGGCGACGTTTTCGGCAACGGCATGCTGCTGTCACGCAGCACCAACTTGGTGGCGGCATTCAACCACCTGCATGTCTTCATCGACCCGGCACCCGATCCGGAAATAAGCTTTCTGGAACGCCAACGGCTTTTTCAGCTGCCCCGATCGTCATGGACAGACTATGCGGCGGAGCTCATTTCCGAGGGTGGAGGCGTGTTCCCCCGCAGCGCCAAATCCATCGACCTGACACCCGAGATCCGCAGCCGCTTCGATATCAGCGCGCAGGCGCTGTCACCGGACGAGCTGATTCACGAACTGCTGAAGTCGCCGGTTGACCTGATCTGGAACGGCGGGATAGGTACTTACATCAAGGCATCCAGCGAAACCCACGAGGACGTGGGAGATCGGGCCAACGACGGCCTGCGCGTGGACGCCGGGGAACTGCGCTGCCAGGTCATCGGCGAAGGCGGCAACCTCGGCATTACGCAGCACGGCCGGGTCGAATTCTCGCAGAACGGCGGTTCCGTCAACAGCGACTTCATCGACAACTCCGCCGGCGTCGACTGCTCGGACCACGAGGTCAATATCAAGATCGCGCTGAACACGCTGGTCGCCGAAGGTGAGCTGACTGAAAAGCATCGCAATCAGATGCTGGAGTCCATGACCGACCAGGTAGCCGAGCTGGTGCTCACCAACAATTTCCGCCAGGCCCAGGTGCTTAGCCTCGCGGAACTGCAGGTTGCCGCCCACGATACCGAATTCCAACGCTTCATCACCCTTATGGAGAACGCAGAGGGACTCGACCGCTCGCTGGAGGGACTGCCCAGCGACGAGCTTCTGACGGAACGGACGAGTCTGCAGCAGACGCTGACTCGTCCGGAGCTGGCGGTATTGCTGGCGTTCTCGAAAACCCACGTTAAAAATGCGCTCAACAGGACGGTGATCAGCAGCGACCCCTTCATACGCCGCGAGGTTTACAGACCATTTCCCGACACGCTGGTTCAGCGCTATCCGCAAACGCTGGAGCAGCACAGGCTGGCCCGGGAGATCGTCGGTACTCAGCTGGCCAACGACGTGGTGCATCACATGGGTATCACCTTCGTGTCACACCTCATGGAAATGGTCGGCGCGTCCGTCGAGGAAATTCTCCGCGCCTACATGGCCGCTGCTGCCTGCTTTCGGGTCCGGGAGCATTACCGGCAGATAGAAACCCTGCCCGGCATCGACGCCAGAACGCGCCTGCGCGCGCTGTCCGAACTGGTCCGCCTGGGCAGGCGCTCTACCCGCTGGCTGCTTCGCCACGAACGCTCCAATCTGGACGTTGCAGCCCTCACCGCCCGCTTTCAAACGCCCATCGACAACCTGGCAGACTATGGAGAAGCGCTGCTGGGTGAACTCGCCTGGGCGCGACGCCAGGCCCGCCGGCAGGACCTGATCAACAGCGGCGTTCCCGAAGTCGCAGCAACCCAGCTGGCAGCTTCCGCGGATACAGCCACCGCGCTCACCGTAGTGACCGCGGCGGAGTCCTGCGACACCGATCCGCAGAAGCTGGTGTGCGTCTATGCAGACGTGGGTCAGCGGCTGAACCTGAGCTGGCTTACCACCCGCCTCAGCCAGCTGGCTTCGAGCAGCCACTGGCAGATCATGGAGCGGGACTCTCTGATCGACGACATGGTGACGGAACAGGGTCGCCTGGCCGCGCTGGTCCAGCGGCAATGCGCCGGTAACGTGGATCAGTGGCTGCAGGAGCGGCCGCCCCTGGTGACGGCGTGGAACGCGGCTATCGACGCTGCCCAGCATGCCAACACCCAGGATTTCTCGCTGTTCGCCATCACCTGCCGTAAGCTAATTGATCTCGGTCGGGCCGCCTGACCACAAAGTCAGCCTGTGCCGTCGGCGCGCGCTTCGGCTTCGATGAAGATCCGTTTGACCTCGGAATAGCTTCCCTTGATCTCTTTTTCCATGCTGCGCACGGCGGCTTCGATATCGGGCGCTGTGAACTCGTCACGAAATTTGACCGACAGGTTCAGCAGTATGAACTCCGGCCCCATGTGCATGGTCAGCGCCTCGTTGATGTGATCCACCTCGGGCCGAGCAATGACCAGAGCGCGGATGCCGTCGATGACGCGGACGTTGGCCGACTCGCCAATGAGCAGGCCCTTGGTTTCAAAAGCGAGCCAGATGGCAGTGGCGCCAAGAATGAGACCGATGACAACGGAGGCAATACCGTCGAACTGAGGCACGCCGGTAAGCTGGGCCAGGCCAATACCGGCCGCCGCCACCAGCAGGCCCAGCATGGCAGCTGAATCTTCGAACAGCACCACGAACAGGGTCGGGTCCTTACCACGCTGCACGGCCTCCACGTATCCCCAGTTGCCCTTCACCCGACGGAATTCAGCGAATGCGAAGTACCAGGCTGCCCCCTCAAAAATCATGGCGAGGCCCAGCACAAGGTAGTTGATGAGCGGATTGCTGATGGGTTCGGGATGCAGGATGTGTCGCACGCCCTCGTATATGGAGATCCCTGAACCCACCGCGAAAATGAGG